>JAZRNS010000032.1:0-12343 GCA_045648245.1 Faecousia sp.
GCCAGCTTTTTACGAATCCAGCTTTCTTTGCTTTTCACCAGCTCGCCCACCCGGCGGTCTGACAGAAAGTGAGGGCAACGCACCAAAACCGTTCCGTCCGGTTCGATCCGGATTGCTGTGGTACGACGGTCGGAGCGGACAATTTGATAGGTTATTTCGTTCACACCGTTTCCTCCAATAAAAACAGGGCGGTTTTTGACCGCCCAACATATTCATTATATCAAATCTCGTCTGTGACTGTCAATCATTATTTGTGCCAGTTGCGCAGATTCTGCTATTTACACAAAGAAAAGCTGTGCAATTTATACAATATTACATCTTGAAATATCGCTTTTCTTGTGATATTGTATAGACACAAGAGGTGATACCAATGTACACGTAAATCTAAGGCACGAAAACGAAGGCGTGACGATCCCGATCAGACAAGCAAAATAATGAAAAATATCATAGAAAAGTTCACAGTAAGAAGAGACTGAAAATCAATCGTCCGATAATAAATTGACTATACGGGACTGATCAAATAAAAGTCAAGCCTTTGGATCTCGGAGCCACCTAAGACATCCTTCATTGAAGAATCCACCCCACGCAAGAGCTTCCCTCTGATGGGAAAATATAGGAAATGTAGTAGTGACGCGGTATGATATTCGGTGAGAAATGAAGGACGGTCTAATATAAGAAAGTGAGGTTAACCAATGATGTTAGATACTAAGAGTGAACAGAAATGACCCTTGGGTGTAATCGAAAGATACAGCCAAGGGTCATTTCTTTTTATTCTTTAATAGCGCTTCCATGTGCTGCGGCTCAGCAGCACCAGCATGGGAAAAATTTCCAGCCGTCCGGCAAGCATATCAATGATCAGCACAATTTTTGAGCCAATACTGTACGCCCCGAAATTGCAGGTGGGTCCAACCGCCTCAAGGCCGGGGCCTATGTTATTAAAGCAAGCCAACACCGCCGACAGGTTTGTTCCTGTGGATAAGCCGTCCAACGATACCAGCAAAACACTTAATACAAGCATGATCATATATGCCGCCAAATAGGCGTTGGTGTTGTCCAGCACCTTTTCATCCATGGCTCTGTCATTGTTGCGAACCACTTGCACCTTATGGGGGTTGAGCACCTGACGGATATTTCTGCGTAAGATCTTAAACAGCAGCAGCACTCTTGCTACCTTAATGCCGCCGCCGGTAGAACCTGCACAGGCACCAATGATCATGAGCATCAGCAATATACCTTTGGAAAAGCTGGGCCACAAATCAAAGTCTGTGGTGGCATAGCCGGTAGTAGTCATGATGGACGCCACCTGAAATCCGGCATGGCGGAAGGTCTCGCCTGCCGTTGCATACATCTGCCAAATATTCCATGCAATCAAAAGAATTGCTGCAATGACAATGGTAATGTACAGCCGCAATTCTTCATCCTTAAATACACTTCTGATCTGCCGCAACAAGATCAGATAATAACAGCTGAAGTTTACACCAAACAAAAGCATAAACACAGTGGTAACGATTTGAATGTAGGGGCTGTAGCTCGCCATGGAATCGTTGCGAACACCAAAGCCACCGGTGCCTGCTGTGCCAAAGGCGATGCAAAGCGCGTCCAGCAAAGGCATGCCGCCTGCTAACAGAAAAGCGACATTCACCACCGTCATGGCAATGTAGATCATGTACAAAATCATAGCGGTCTGCCGCATTTTCGGCACAAGCTTGCCTACATCCGGGCCGGGGCTTTCTCCCCGCAGAAGGTGCATGGTGAAGCCCTTTCCCTTGCCGCCGCCCGGGGCAACTGCCAGCAATAATACCAGCACGCCCATGCCGCCAACCCAATGGCTAAAGCTGCGCCAATACAAAAGGCCCTTAGGCAAAGCTTCTACATCTGAAAGAATGGATGCGCCGGTGGTAGTGAAGCCGGATACCATTTCAAAGAGACTGTCTACAAAGGAAGGAATCTCGCCGGACAGCCAAAAAGGCAGACAGCCCAGCAAACTCAAGGTTATCCAGCTAAAGCTGACACATACAAGACCTTCTCTTGCGCCAAAAATTCTGCCGGCTTTCCGGCAAACACAAAACAGGCAGCCTGATAGCAGGATCATAACCGCCAAGGTAACGGCAAAGCCTTTTACAGCGCCCCATTCCCCATAGCCCAGGCTGATTGCCAGCGCCGGCAGCAGGAACACCGCTTCTATGGAGATAATTTGGCCCAAAAAACGGCCGATCATCTTAAAGTTCATAACAATTTCTCTCAAGCAAAAATATCGTTGATTTGCTGCAGAACACGCCGTCCGCTGGTAACTACCACCACTGTATCGCCCTGGGTAAATACAGATTCACCGTTGGGGATCTGGGTTTGGGCACCATGGGTAATGCTGACGATCAGCACATTGGGCTTCAGGCGCATTTCCTTCAAGGGAACATTGCAATTTTTGGTAGACTCATCCACCAAAAACTCCACTGCCTCTACCTGACCGTCTGCAATGGTGTGGACAGACACCGCCGCACCGGTCTGGTTTTCCATAGCCCGGACATACCGTACGATTTGGTTGCAGCACAGTTCCTTGGGGTAGATCAAGCTGCCCAGAGCCATGGAGTCGGCAATACTGCTGTTCTCACCCCGGCTGAGCTTGGTGATAATTTGGGGCACACCCCGGCTGCCACCGTACAGTGAAACCACCATGTTCATTTCGTCAATACCGGTCAGGGTAACCAAGGCATCACATGCCCCGATTCCCTGCTGTTCCAAGACAGCCTGATCGCTGCAATCAGCATGGATCACAGCGGTTTTGGAAAGAAGCTTTGCCATTTCCACGCACCGGTCGTAATTACGTTCCAAGACCCGAATAGAAATACCGTCCTTTTCCAAAAGGCTTGCCAGATAGTAGCTGACGCGACCGCCGCCGCAGATCATAACATTACGCACCTTTTGGGTATTAACGCCCAAATTCTTCAACAATTCTGCCAAGGTGGCAGTAGGCGCTGTAACAAAGATCCGGTCGCCCTCCTTCAGCACAAAGTTACCGCTGGGGGCAATGGCTGCGCCTGCACGAAGAACGGCGCACACCAGTACACGGCACTTGATAATGCTGCTAAGCTCACTTAAGGACACATCCACTAGCTTACTGTCGTGGTTAATGCGCAGCTCCACGATTTGGGTTCTGCCCTTTGCAAAGCTATCACGGCGCAAAAAGCCCGGAAATCGCAGCAGCCGCTCGATTTCCATTGCTGCCTGCCGATCCGGATTAATGGTCATGGATAGCGGGAATACATCCCGCATAGTCATAACCTGATCGGCATACTCCGGGTCGCGGATTCTGGCAATAGTATGCAGGTTTTTATTCAAACCATGACCGGTCATGCAGCACAAAAGGTTTACTTCGTCCGCACTGGTAGCCGTAACCAACAAGTCGGCGCCTGCTACACCCGCTTTCAAAAGCACTTCCTTTGATGCACAGTTTCCGGATACTGCAATGGCATCGTACTGCTCTACAGCCATTTCCAGAACGCGGTGATCCCGGTCGATCAGGGTCAGATCATGTCCTTCAGCGGCAAGCTGGCGTACCAGGGTCAGACCAACCTTACCGCCACCTGCAATGATTATGTTCATAACTGCCTCCAAAAGGTGGATTTTCCTTATTATAGCAAACTGTATTTGCCTTTGCAATATGCAAAAAGTGTTGCGTCAGGGGCTTCCCACCGCAACACTTTTTTATTTTTTACAGTTCTTCCACAAACATAATGCCATTAATGGTGCTGATGAGTTCAATCATCTCTTCATGGTGATAGCGCTTTATAGCCGTTATAGTTAAGGTATAGGCGCGACTTCCGCTTTCCTTGTCTGGGCTGGTTTCCCGTTGGACATTGCTGGAAATCAGCTCATGCTCCTGTAACTGGCGCAGGAAATCGCCCAAGGGCATCGTTCCGTCCAGCTCCACATACAAATCCATACGCTTGGTATTGCTGTGCATCTTATTGTCCCATCTCTGCAGCAAGGTCATGACCGCGAAAATTGCAAAGCCACCCATGAACGCTGCTTCATAAAAACCGATACCCAGCGCAAGGCCCACCGCTGCTGCAGCCCAAAGACCGGCTGCTGTGGTCAGACCCTTAATCCGGCTACGGCGGGTAACAATGATCGTACCACCGCCCAAAAAGCCAATACCGCTGACCACCTGTGCGCCCATACGCACAGGATCACCGATTCCGAAAACCTGAAAAACATACTGGTTTGTGAGCATGATCAAGCATGCACCGGCACACACAAGCATATAGGTACGCAAGCCCGCAGGGCGGTTCTTCATGCCCCGTTCAATGCCGATCAGACCGCCGACCAAGAGCGCAAAGAAAATACGCAGTGCAACAGCCAAGTAAGTAACCTCTCTCATATCCATAATCGCACCTCCTGGATAGCTTATTTTGAAGATTCTGTCAAGTCTTTCTGATAAACACATTCTCGCTTTTGGCAAGTAAACAAAATCACCTGTTTTTGCCGACTTTCCTCTGCCAAAATATCCATTGCCGCAGCAAGGCGTTCATCGTCAAAGCGAACCAGCACATCATCCAGCACCAGCGGTGCATTGGGAGTCAGTTCCTCCGCCACTGCAAGGCGCAGCGCAAGGTAAAGCTGGTCTACTGTTCCGTCGCTGCGGCGTTGGGCGTCCCGTAATGTATCTTCGTCTTCTGCCGCCACCGCCAGGCGCATATCCTCTGCCATTGCCAATCGCTGATAGCGATTTTGGGTCATATTTCGAAACAACTCCTGTGTGCGTTTGGAAATTCTGGGTGCAAACCGCCGCTGCAAAGTAGCGGCAGCCTTGGAAAGAGCATTTTGTGCCAGCTCGATCGCCTCGTAATAGGACTCCAGCTTTGCGATCCGTCTTTTCTCCCACTCCACTTCTTCACGCAGCTTATTTTCATGGCCCTGCATTTGCCGCTGGCCTTCACATTCTGCAATTTTCAGCCGGACTTGTTGCTGCTCAAAACGCGCACTTTGGAGCAGTTCTTCCGTATGTCTGCGGGGATACTGCAGACTATCCGGCTGCGTAGGAGGCTGTACCGGTTGGGTCATTGCCTCCAGTGTACTTACAAATTCCTCTGCCCGCTGGGTTTCTTTCCGGGCAGCTTCCATATCCTCCCGCAGTCGCTTTGCGCCTTCCACCAGGTTCTGCTTTTCTTCCAATGTCATATCGCCGGCAAAGGAAAGGATTTCCTGCTCCAGGCTTTTTTCCTGCTGCTGCAGATCCTGCACTTGCTTTTCGTAATGCTCCACAGTCAGCTTATAAGCTGCATAGGACTGTGCCTGGGACAGCCATTGTTCCGGCTGGATGCCGGTATATTTATCCTGCAAGGTCTGCGCCTGCTTTTTGGCCTTTCCGCTGCCGGAAACGCCTAAAATCATCAACACGATACCCACAGCCGCCACCGCCAGGGCTGCAAAGCTGATCGGTGCTGTGAGCAGGATTCCGGCAATCAGCATAACACCGGCAACACCTGCGCCAATGGCTGTTTGGCTACTGGCCCGTTTCTTCTTTGCAAGCATTTGTTCCCAAGCAAGGGTATCTTCCTTAGCCGCCTGCTGGGCATCTGCGCCGCCCATATTCTGGAAGCAAACCGGCGCTTCCTGCTGTGGCTCAGGCGGCAGAGCCTGACGCTGTGCCTGCAGGCGCATTTGCTCCTGCTGCAGGTGCTTAGCGGTTTCCAGAGCCTGCTCCTCCCCTTCTGCCGGAAGCATCGCTACCTTTTCTTCCAAAGATTGGAGACGAATATTTGACTCTTCCAAAGCCTGCTTCGCTGTTTTCAGTTTTTCCTGATCCTCCAAATAGCGGGCATAGTCCAGCGCAGACTTATGGTTTTCCAGCTGGGCAATCTGAATATCCAGTTCCTGATTGCGGTTTTGCAAATCGTCATAACGGGTTTGCAGACCCTGCAATTCCGTAAGCTTCTGCCGCAGGCTGTCCCGACGGGCTTCTGCCTCCGGGATCAGGCCATTTGCCTTGTTGGAGCGGCATTTATTTTTCAGATCCCGCAGGGTCTGCCCCAGCTTATCGGCAGTACCGCTTTCATCGCCGGTGGTTACCAGATTGTTCAGCCTGCGCCGCAGGGCATCGTCCTGCTCCACAGGCAGATCCGTCAGACGAATAAAACCCGCCCGGGAGAATACACTGCGCTCCACACCAAGTAGCATTTGACCGCAATTGCTTGCAGTCAATTCCTCCACATCCAAGCCGGTTTTCGTTTCATATGCCCGGAACACACCCATAGGAGTGCGGGCATTGGAAGTGCGCTCGACGGTAATATCCCGCCCGTTCCAGCACAGTTCGATCCGTCCGGACATAGGCGCACCGGACCAAGGGGCATACCGCTCCTTATCCGGCACACTGCCCCCACTGACACGAGCCCGGGTATCGATTCCGTATAGCATATTCAAAAGGAATGCGCACCATGTGCTTTTTCCCCATTCATTGGGAGCATAAATCACATTCAAGCCCGGCTCAAGTGTTAGGGTTTCGTGCTGTAATTTGCCGAAGGTGGCAGTCATAGAATAAATTCTCATGGCAGCTTTACCTCCTGACCGTCTAAGATTCGACGGCAGATTCTTGCCGCCAGCAATGCCCGTTCTCCCGCATCAAGACTTCCTTCTTCCATCGTTTGTTTCAAAGATGCAAAAATAAGGCCCTCCAAAGAATCCTGATCTGCATTGCCCCAAAGGTCCACCTCCGGTTGGGTTTGGTCTCGCAGATACAGATTCTTTATGTGAGAAAAGCGGTTTTTCAGCCCCTGCAGGTCCAAAGCATTGCTATAGCCCGTTAGGGTCAGACGGTAAATATCCCGGGTCTGCACCGCAGGTAACACACGGGACAGCGCCGCCACAACATCGTCGCTTACATCCACTTCCTCATCGTGAAAACGGGGTGTATCCAAAGGCACAAAATCTACGCGCACACCCTCCTCCAGGGTAACCAGCAGCACGCCCTTCATACCTGTCTCGTCAAAACCATGTCCCATAGGGCAGCCGGGCCAGGCGCAAACCGTTTCACCACCGGGAAGACTTCCCTGCTTATGGATATGTCCCAGCGCCAGGTAATCCAATCCCGACTCCTGAATCTGATGCTTTGTAATGGGGCAATAGTTGGAATTGGGGTTGCCTGCCTCAGCATGCAAAATGCCAATGTGCCAGGGTTCATCCCCCTGGGCGCGGAAGCGCTTCAAAAGCGGGGGGCAGTCCATGCTGTCATAGCCGCCACCGTAGATGCGGCATCCAAGTTCTTCCAAAACAACCTCTTCGATTTGGGGCTTTCGGAAAATGTGGACATTATCCGGCCAGCCCGGCTGGGCGTAGGGGCTGCTTGCGCCGTTAAAATCGTGATTGCCGGGGGTAATCATAACCGGCACATTTAGCTGACCCAGAACCTGCTGGACATGGCGCAAGGTAGCATTGCTCCAGGCACCGTCAAACAGGTCGCCTGCCAAAAGCATCAGATCGCAGCTTTCCTTGCGGCAAATATCGGCAATGTACTGGGGAATCTTCTTCATTTCCTCCCGCAAAGTTTGGACAACATGTGCCTCTAAGGAGGACAGGGGTGCATCTAAGTGCCAGTCAGCGCTGTGTAGAATTTTCATCTGCCAAGTCCACCCTTTCTGCTTTGCGGCAAAGTCCTGTTGCCGTGTCAACTGTGAAAAGCACTGCTTCCATTTTTGTGGGGCCTTCAGCCCATTGGTAACGGCTGGTCAAATCTCCGCGAAATTTTGCAATAGACAGTTCCGGGCGAATGCCCAGCACCGAATGGGTCGGCCCTGTCATGCCCAGATCGGTTACATATCCCGTTCCCTTTGGCAGCACCTGTGTGTCTGCTGTAGGCACATGGGTATGGGTTCCCCACAGGGCGCTAATCCGTCCGTCCAGCATATAACCCATAGCCAGCTTTTCCGAGGTTGCCTCTGCATGCAGCTCCACAAAAACAAGCTTGGTATCCACTTCCTTCAGGATTTTCTCCACCTGCAAAAAGGGGTTATCCGGCGTATAGTCCATATTCACCCGACCTTGCAGATCGATCACCGCTACAGGACCGGCAACCGAATCAAACACGCCCCAGCCTCTGCCCGGTGATTGGGGGGCATAGTTGGCAGGACGGAGAATATGGCGGTTGTCTTCCATATAATCCACGATCTCCTGCTTGCCGAAGGTGTGGTTGCCCATAGTGATCACATCGGCTCCGCTGTCGAAAATCGTCTGCGCCTGCTGGGGCGTAATGCCCACTACGCTTGCGTTTTCCCCATTGACAATGACAAAATCTGCTTTTGTTTTCCGTTTGAGATAGCGCAAGGAACGGCACACCCGGTCCATACCTGGCTTACCTACCACATCGCCTACTGCTAAAACCTTAAAGTCCATAGGTTGCTCCATTCTAATTGCCCAATCTTCTGATACCATAGGGCAGACTTATGCTAATTTATTTCACCGACTTTGCGTATTCCGAAGGGGTAATGCCAAACTTCTCTTTAAACTGGCGGGAGAAATGGTGAATGGTAGAATACTGAAGCGCTGCGGCAATCTGTGTAAGGTTCTTATTGCCTTCCCGGATCATCCGCTTGCTCTCCTGAAGCTTGATGCGGCGGATATACTCACCGGGAGAGATCTGCAAATGCTTATGGAACAGCGCTGTCAGGTAACTGGTGCTGACATCGGCCATGCGGGCAACCTGGGTTACAGACATTTTTTCCCGCACATGCTCACTGACATACTGCTGGGCGCGACGAATGATCTCATTTTCGTTATTGAAACAGTGCAGCGGCTGAATTTTGTCCTCTGGCTGTTCAATGCACCGCAGCAAGGTTATGAGCATTTCCGTCAGGTGGGTAAGGATCATATCGTTTGCGCAATGCTTCATCTGCTCCTGCTCCCAGAGCATCTGCTGCAGCAACGAAATAGCCTTTTGGGGGGAGTGGAACTTCCGGTTATAGAGGCTGGAAATATCCAACCCGGAGACATCAAAGGAAATAGTTACATAGCGGGGTGCAACACCAACGTTTGCGTACTGCATGTGCCATTGACCCGGTCCGTAGAGCACCATATCACCATGCTCCAGCATCAGGTCCAGTCCGTCTGCCACAGAATGCATTGAGCCTTGATCCACATAGGTCAATTCCAGCATAGAATGGGACTCACCGGGGAATACGAAGCCTTGCTCCTCTTCATGGTAGACAAAGGCATTGATGCTGTCAACGCGCAAACCCGGGCGAATTTCAAAGTTCCCAATTTGTGCTGTTTTATGTACTGTCTGGGGCGGCGTTCCGCTAGCCATTCGAACACAGGAGCGCTCCTGCAAAGCAGTTAATGCAAACCAAACACCCGCTTTCACCAAAACATGCTTATCCAGATAAAAGTCCCGGAAGGTTTGACCGTCCGTTGAAACTGATAAAATTGTCTGCCCAAATTCGGCACTCAGCCAGGTATCCGCCTGACACTGATAGACACAAGTATGATCCGGCGTCAGCGGAATGGTGTGGTAATCTTTCTGTACGGTTTCCTGCTTTTTTTCAGGCAAAATGATACCGAATGTTTGAAAATTTATCTGATTTAGGTTCCAAAACATTGAATTTCCCCCAAAAAAGCAGAATAGCACCACCTTTTGGTGGTGCTATTATTATAACGGAAATAATTCAAAATGGCAAATATAAAATTTACGGCATCTCTAAAAACTACTTTTTGATAGTTTGGACAGTAGATTTTTCTAAAATTAAGTTTTGGGAATGCCGGAATACTTTGTGTATTGCGGCATTCCCAAAATGAAAAGTTGGGAAAAGATACATTCAAATTACAAAAGGGTGGTTTTTAGCGGTGCTGTAAATTTTAACGCTGATATTCAAACTGCATATCGTAAATATCTACCACATCGCCGTCCTGAATTCCCATTTCCTCCAAGCGTGCAAATAGGCCGCACTTGCGCAGCTGCAGGTCAAAATAGTTGCGGGATTCATAGTCGTCAAAGTTAATATTGATAATCAGCCGCTCCAGCCACGGGCCTGTAACCACCCATGTGCTGCCCAAATGCTCAATGACCAGATCCTTGGGATCGCCTGCTTCCTGGATAACCTCTACATACTCCGGCTCATAAATGGTTACCGGGGGCAATGTGTGCAGCTTTTCTGCTACCACGCGCATCAGATTTCTTGTACCTTGGGTCGTGCCGGCTGAGATTTCATACAGCTCACAGCCAGCTTCTTCTACATGGGCGCGAAGGCGTTCCAAATTATCAGATTCCGGCATCAAAAGATCTGTCTTATTCGCCGCCACGATCATGGGGCGGTTGCTTAGATCCACAGAATAGTTTTGCAGCTCTGCGCAAATTGCGTCAAAATCTTCCACAGGGTCCCGACCCTCAGAGCCGGATACATCGATCACATGGACCAAAAGCCGGCAGCGGTCAATGTGCCGCAGGAAGTCATGACCCAAACCTGCGCCCTCTGCTGCGCCTTCGATAATGCCGGGAATGTCCGCCATAACAAAGGATACGCCCTCATCTACATAGATCACGCCCAAATTGGGGAACAATGTGGTGAAATGATAGTTGGCGATTTTCGGGCGGGCATTGGAGGTTACGGACAGCAAGGTAGACTTGCCCACATTGGGGAAACCAACCAGACCCACATCTGCCAGCAGCTTCAGTTCCAGCACCACATCCCGTTCCTGACCCTTCAGACCGGCCTTAGCAAAACGGGGAACCTGACGGGTTGGGGTGGCATAATGGGCATTGCCCCAGCCGCCACGGCCGCCCTTGGCAATAATATAATCTTCACCGGTGGACATATCCACAATGATCGCGCCGGACTCTGCATCCCGGACAACTGTACCCCGGGGAACCTGAATAATCAGGGGTTCGCCCCGCTTACCGCTCATTTTTCTGCCCTGACCGTTTTGTCCCGCCTGGGCTGCATACTTGCGCTTATAGCGGAAATCCAACAAAGTGGACAAATTGTCGTTGACCCGGAGAATGACACTGCCGCCATGGCCACCGTCGCCACCGTCCGGACCGCCGGCTGCCACATATTTTTCCCGGTGGAATGCAACCGCGCCGTCGCCACCGCGACCGCCAACTACGGTAATTCGCACCTTATCTACAAACATTTCCATAGTAAAAGCCTCCTTGATCTGAGGTAAATCATTAAAAATTCAAAATTAAAAATCTTCAATTTTCAATTTTCAACTTTCAATTTACATTGGCTTGAAAAGGGCTGCTGCAAAATTGCAGCAGCCCTTTTCAAGCAATACTAATTCGTGATTACTGCTCCACAGCGTATACGGAGCACTGACGGCGATCCTTGCCCTTGCGCTCGAACTTGACAGTACCGTCAACCAGAGCGAACAGAGTGTCATCGCTGCCGATACCGACATTGACACCGGGATGGATATGCGTGCCTCTCTGACGAACCAGAATGTTGCCAGCCAGAACAAACTGACCGTCAGCACGTTTTACGCCCAGGCGCTTTGCCTCAGAATCACGACCGTTCTTGGTAGAACCGCCGCCCTTATGGTGCGCGAAAAACTGAATACCAATCTTCAGCATGGTATTACACCTCCAAAACTTCGATATAATCAGGATAGTCATCCCGCATACTGCACAAAGTGAGCATCATGCCGGCAAGTACTGCCTGCACTGCGTCCTCTTCATCGCAGGAAGCGGGGAGAGTCAGGGTAACGCGGGCATCTTCCCCTTTTACCCGAACCTTGGCTTTTGCACCACACACATCATTGATGGTGGTCTCAGCCATGTTTACAATTGCGGAGACAGCTGCACAAACAATGTCGCTGCCAGCTTCAGCATAACCGCTGTGGCCGGAAACGGAAAAGCCTGTGATTCTGTCTTCCTCAGTAAAAAATTCGCATCTTGTCATAGCTTACAGTGCGATCTTGGTGATCTCAACCTTAGTATAGGGCTGACGATGACCCTGCTTCTTCTTCTCGTTCTTCTTGGGCTTGTACTTGAAGACGGTAATCTTCTTGCCCTTGCCGTTCTTCACAACCTTAGCCTCAACAGCTGCGCCCTCCACAACAGGAGTGCCAACCTTGGAGTTCTCACCGTCCAGCACTGCCAGAACCTGATCGAACTTAACGGTTTCCTCAGCCTCAGCGTTCAGCTTCTCGATGAAGAGAACGTCGCCCTCGGAAACGGTGTACTGCTTACCACCGGTAACGATAATTGCTTTCATTTCTTGTTTCACCTACTTTTATATTGTGTAGTCTCGCTCTAAAGGCGGGTGCAAGGCGCACCAACTTAAGCCTCTTCAATGCGGCTCATCTATTCTAACAAACACACGGTGAAAAGTCAAGTGCTTTTTCCTTATTTTTCTCT
>JAZRNS010000033.1:0-6952 GCA_045648245.1 Faecousia sp.
CGGATGAGGGGTAAAAAAGCTTGCTACGCAAGGCATTTTGACTTACTGCGCAACTGGCACTCTACCGTACCACCTGTACGCCAACGAGTGCCAGTTGCTTGTCTTGACGGCTCCTTTGACCTCTGTCAGTCTGTCAAAAAACAAGTTTTTCGACAGACTGAGGCGCTGTCTCATTGTATTGAGACAGCGCCCATTTTTTAGCAATATTTTTTGTAGACTTCGTCTACGACCCGCTTAACCAGCGCAATTTCTTCTGCTGAGACCGGCTCGTCAAAGTCAGAGAAGGTGTTGTCCACAACGGGGTTTCCGGTGAGAACCTTGTACCATAGCAGGCCCAATGCATACCGCCCTAAGCCATAGCTTGCATGGAAGGTATCCCGATGGACCTTTTCCACACCGGAGGACAGCAGATTCTGAAACAGTGTACCGGAGGGAATAACGCCGTCCGGTTTGATAGCCTCTGCAGCCTTGGCGTATGCTCTCTTTAGATCGTGGAACATATCCATCTGGTCGGCATAGCCCATTTTTTCCTGTAGCCGCTCACTGCCCTGCTGGTAGGCCCAGGTCTGATGAATCAGAAGCTTTGCATGGGGCACGCACAGGCGGATATAGTCAGCTAGCTTGCTTAGATAAGGCTGGTAGGTTTCGTATTTGGTGGACAGGTAGCTTGCCTGTTGAATGGTGATTACATCCCATTCCCGATTTAGAAGGGCAGCCTTTAAAGACATGGGAAAGCCGGTGCTGACACCGTTCATTTCCAGGGTATAGGCAGGTAGTTCGCTAAGCATATTTCGGTAGTGCTGGGAAAGGGTGCAGCCACCAATCATCAAATTAAAGGTGTGCAGCTCCACACCGGCTGCTGCTGCGATGGCGTGTAAGTAGCGCTGGGAATCCTGAGAAAAGCTGTTGCCGATGGATAGAACATTCATAGCAAATAAGTCCTTTCTAAATCAAATATGTGCAATCAGGAATTCTGAAGGATCTGCAATTTTGGTTTGTCGGTAAGTTCGATAGCTCCCCGGGTCAATTTTACCATGCCGTCGCTTTGAAAATAGCGGAGCATGCGGGTAACGACTTCCCGGGCTGTTCCCATGTGATTGGCAATGATCTCGTGGGTGATCCGCAAATTGTCGGAGCCCTCGATGGCGGCTTCTGACAACAGGAATTCTGCCAGCCGTTTATCGAAGCTTTTCCACATGATCTGCTCCATCAGCCACATCAGCTCAGAGAAATTTCCGCTGATCAGGCTGTTGGCATAGGAAGCCACGGCCACAGATTCGTCCATAAGGTTTTTGAACAGACAGGCAGGCATACTCCAAAACTCGGTATCCTTTTCTGCTTCGATCATCACATGAAACTGCATATCCGGCATGACGCAGGAAGCGCTGAGCAGGCTTACATCATAGTCAAACAACCGGCTGATGGTAATTTCTCTGCCGTCTTCAGACAAAATATATGCCCGCAGTTGACCGGATTTCACCATGACAAGTCCCAAACACTGTGCGCTGCTGTCATGGATCCGTGTACCTTTTTGTACACTTCTGCAATCGATCACCTGGGCGATGCGCTGCTGCTGATCCGCCGACAGCTTGTTCCAGAAGGGAAGATATTCCGACCACTGCATATGCACACCTCCTTTGGGATATGTTCATTATAGGCGTTTTTCCTTGTTCTGTCAATTATTTGGAAATAAACCCCCTTTGTGATTTTATCACGGAAGAAAATAATTTCCGGGGTTATACTAAAGAAAAAAGAAAGGAGCTGGCAATTATGGCAGCAATCAACATTACACAAAATGAATTTCAGAATATCATCAACGGGGACAAGCCGGTTTTGGTAGATTTTTGGGCACCCTGGTGCGGCTACTGCCGTCGAATTGCACCGGCTTATGAAAAGATCGCAGAGGAATTTGCTGAAACGGTTACCGTGGCAAAGGTGAACATTGACGAAGCGCCTTTGGTGGCCAATGCAGAGCGTATTGAGGTAATCCCCACCTTAGTGCTGTACCGCAATGGTAAGGCACTGGGCTCTATTGTAGCGCCGGAATCCAAGGCAATGATCGAGAACTTTATTGCGGAAACTTTGGGGAAATGAGGTGAATGCCATGTCCATCTATGATATGATCATCATTGGCGGCGGACCTGCCGGTTACACCGCCGCCCTCTACGGCGCAAGAGCCGGCATGAATGTGGTGGTTTTGGAAAAGCTGTCTGCCGGCGGACAAATGGCGCTGACAGCGCAGGTGGACAATTACCCCGGCTTTCCTGACGGGGTTGACGGTTTCACTCTGGGGGAAAAAATGCAGCAGCAGGCAGAGCAGTTTGGCGCGCAAACGGCGCTGGAAGATGTGGTGCAGGTGGAGCTGGCAGGGGATTTGAAACGGATTTCTACCACCGGCAAGACCTATGTGGGAAAAACCGTTGTATTTGCCACCGGCGCAAATCCCAAGACGCTGGGCTTGCCGGAAGAAAAAAGTTTGGTGGGCAAGGGGCTGCACTACTGCGCTGCCTGCGACGGCATGTTTTACCGGAACAAAACGGTGGTGGTAGTAGGCGGCGGCAATTCCGCAGCGGCAGATGCCCTGCTTTTAAGTCGTGTGGCGAAAAAGGTTATTGTGGTTCACCGTAGAGAAAGCCTTCGTGCTACCAAGGTCTATCACGCACCCCTTATGAACGCGGAGAATGTGGAATTTGTTTGGAACAGCACCGTCAGCAAGGTAGAGCACGGGCAGAAGGTAACTGCCGTGGAAGCAGAACATGTGCAAACCGGAGAAAAGCAAACCATTCCCTGCGACGGTGTATTTATCAGTATTGGCAGAGCGCCGGCAACACAGCTGGTGGCAGGGAAGCTGGAACTGGACAAGCAAGGCTATATTGTGGCGGACGAATCCACCGGCACAAGCTGCCCCGGTGTATTTGCTGCCGGCGATGTGCGCACCAAAACCTTGCGGCAGGTGGTAACGGCGGTGGCAGACGGCGCCATGGCAGTACATGCTGCTGAAGAATACTTGGCAAAACAGAGTGTGTGATTTTATCACAGAACAAAAATTTTCTTTATGCTATTATTCAGGTGTCAATCAACACAACCAATCAGGAGGATAAACTTATGATGAATGAAAAAGTACGGGATTTACTCAATCAGCAGATCAACAAGGAGCTGTATTCTGCTTATTTGTATCTGGATTTTTCCAACTATTTTAAGGCAAAGGGCCTGGACGGCTTTGCCAACTGGTATATGATTCAGGCGCAGGAGGAGCGGGATCATGCAATGCTGTTCTACACCTACCTGCAAAATGAAAATCAAACGGTTACCCTGGAAGCCATTGCAAAGCCGGACAAGGTGTTTACCTGCCACATGGATGTGCTGAAGGCCGGTTTGGAGCATGAGGAGTATGTAACCTCCCTGATCAATGACATCTATGCGGCGGCATATGATGTGCGGGATTTCAGAACTATGCAGTTTTTGGATTGGTTTGTGAAGGAACAGGGCGAGGAGGAGACCAACGCCAATGACCTGATTACCAAAATGGAGCTGTTTGGCTCCGATCCCAAGAGCTTGTACATGCTCAATCAGGAGCTATCAGCAAGAGTGTATAGCGCACCGTCTTTGGTGCTATAAGAATCTCAAAACGAATCATTATTCAGTAAAGTATGTTTTGAGGAGACGTAGGGGGCGGGTTTCCCGTCCCACGGGAGGCCAAACGCCTCCCCTACGTGTCATATTCGCATAAACAGGCGCTGTCTCGTTGGTTTTGAGACAGCGCCTTTAAAAGTTGTTAAGGTTTACATAATTCCACTGCCAATGCTTCGATCTGTGCTTTGCTTTCGTCGCTGAGGGCAGAGAGGATTTTTACAGAAGTGTCTGTGAAAGTGAGGTTTTTGCTGTTTTCCAGCATACCCTTCATGACCTTTGCCGCCATAGGCGCCCAAGAGCCGTTTTCCATAAATGCCACGGTGCGGTTTTGGTAGTTGCGCTCGGTGAGCTTGTGGATAAAGGCTTTCATGCAGGGGAAAATGTCTGCGTTATAGGTGGTAGTTGCCAGCACCAGCTTTCCGTAACGGAAGGCGTCCGCTACTGCCTGCGCCATATCGCACCGGGCAAGATCGTGTACCACAACCGTCTGTCCCTTTTCCTGCAGCTTTTGTGCAAGTAGCTGTGCGGCGGCTTTGGTGTTTCCGTAAATGGAGCTGTAGGCGATCAAAACGCCCGCACTCTCTATAGCATAGGAAGACCAGATGTTGTACAAATTTAAGTAATGGCCCAAATTCTCTTTGAGCACCGGTCCGTGGAGGGGGCAGATCATGGCAATATCCAGCGTTGCTGCCTTTTTCAGCAGCGCCTGTACCTGCGGTCCGTATTTGCCTACGATACCAATGAAGTAGCGGCGGGACTCATCGTCCCAATCTTCCTGTGCATCCAATGCCCCAAATTTGCCGAAGCCGTCGGCAGAGAACAGGATCTTGCTGTAAGCATCGTATGTTACCATGACCTCCGGCCAGTGTACCATGGGTGCGGTTACAAAGGTCAGGGTGTGCTTGCCTAAAGAAAGGGTATCGCCCTCTTTTACCACCATGCGGCGGTCTGCAAAATCTGTACCGAAGAACTGCCCCATCATGGCAAAAGCCTTGGCGGTAGCCACAACAGTAGCATCCGGATAAAGGCGCAGGAATGTGGCAATATTGGCAGAGTGGTCCGGCTCCATGTGCTGCACGATCAGGTAGTCCGGCTGTCTTCCGGACAGAGCGGCGTGCAAATTATCCAGCCAGGGCTGGGTGAAATTTTGATCTACGGTGTCCATAACAGCGATCTTCTCGTCCCGGATCAAATAGGAATTGTAAGACATGCCGTTGGGGACCAGGTACTGGCCTTCAAACAGATCGACCTGACGGTCGTTTACACCGATATAGAAAATGTCATTGGTGATGGTCATTTCGGTCTCCTTTTGGTTTTGTATCTGCTATAGTATAGCATAACTGCGATGGGGATGAACAGAAAAAATCTGTTAATTTTCCGGCTTTTTTTCTGCATTCAGGGCATCTACCACAATTTCCCCATAGGGGTTTACGATCACCGTTTTGTGGGTGTGGTAAATCACCATGCCCGGCTTGCCGCCGGGGGTCTTTTTTACCTGCCGTACCGGCGTTACATCCACGGGGATGTTTTGTCCGCCCTGGGTTTCGGCATAGTAGGCGGCAAGCTGTGCCGCCTG
Source organism: Faecousia sp. (assembly GCA_045648245.1). Lineage (GTDB taxonomy): Bacteria > Bacillota > Clostridia > Oscillospirales > Oscillospiraceae > Faecousia. Next base: position 5,210 of record JAZRNS010000033.1, read on the forward strand.
GGTAATGGTATCGTCCGGCGGCGTTGTGCCGTTGCAGGCAATGATCACATGGCTGCCGTGCACCTTGGAGGCATGGAGCCAAAGATCGTCCTTTCGGGCAGATTTGAAGGTAAGGGTATCATTTTGGTGGTTGTTTCTGCCCACAAAAATGGAATAGCCGTCGGTGGATTCAAACTGCAAAGGGGGAAGCTTTTGCTGCTTCATGCGCTTTTTGCCGCTGTCCGGACGGATATAGCCGCCCTCCTGCAATTCCTTACGGATCTCCTCTAAATCCCCGTCTTCCGTTGCCCGGTTCATTTCCTCCAGCACACTTTGCAGGTATAAAAGCTCCTGCTGACCCAATTCGATTTGGCGGGTCAGTTCTTTTTCTGCATTTTTCATGCGGGTGTAGTCTTTATAATACTTGGCAGCGTTCTGCTGGGGGGATAGGGTTTCGGATAAAGGCACTTCAATTAGGGCCATATTTTCGTCGTAAAAATCCTCCACTGTAACGCTTTTCTGACCCTTTTGGATACGGTGGATATTGGCGGCGAGAACATCACCCAGTTGGCGCAGGCGCTCCCGATCGTAGGTCGCCAGCAGCTCCTGTTCCTGAATGGCCAGCTTCTTTTGCAAGCGCTGACAAAGATTGGATACGGTTTTACGCATGGCCTGACTTTTTTGGCGCATGGCGTCCTGCCGGTCCCGCTGCACATAGTAGCGGTCCAGCAAGCTGCCAAAGGATTCTGCCTTTTGATAATCGCCATACTGGCCAATGGGGCAGAAGGCAAATTGCTTGGGGGTGCCGTCAGGCTGGGCGTAATAATATGCGCCGGGATGGGTCAGATGTTCCCGGAAAAACAGCGCCAGCTTCTCACTAAGGGCTGCAATATCTGCACCTTCCAAACGGGCATCCGTATCACCGGCGGCAAACAGCGCCGCCTCCCGACAGACTAAGGGGGAAAGTCCGCCGAAAATGTCCATAAGCCGCTGGGCCAGTACATCTGCACCGGGTTGACTCAATAGGTTTACATAACTTTCTGTTCCTGCAGGATTTGCCTTTGTGATGGGCTCAGGCATCTGGTAGTACATACCGGGCAGCGCCGGGCGCTTGGACTCATCCAAGCCCACTCTGCGCAGGCAGTCGATGATCCGCCCGTCTGCACCCAGCAGGTACAAATTACAGGTTCTGCCCATCAGCTCAGCTACCAGCTTTTTCTGCACATGGTCGCCCATTTCATCAATGCAGTCAAAGGTGAAGGTAGCACACCGCTCCATAGGGGGCTGGGTAATGCCCGACAGCCGCCCGCCGGATAGATGCTTGCGCAAAAGCATGCAAAACATAGGCGGCTCGGCAGGGTTTTCGGGGGAAGCGGTTGTCAGATGCAAACGGGGGGCGGTGGGGCTGATGACAAACATCAGCTTTTGCCGGCCTTCCTGACATTTCAGATGCAAAATTACCGTATCCCGGGTGGGTTGGTGAATTTTTTCCACCCGGGCCATATTGGTCTTTTGCGCCACTTCTTCCAAAACAGCGGTTAAGAAAAACGCATCAAATGCCATAGTAAGCCTCCATACAAAGCTGGAACAGGGTGTTCAGGCGTTCCTTGCGACCCAGTAAATACAGCGCCCCGAACAAGGTTTCCAAACCGGTGGCCTTTGCATACTCCTGCGGGGTTGCAGACTTGGGGGCAGCATGGGTGTGGGCATTTTTGCCCCGCCGGAAATAGGCAAACTCCTCCTCCGTGAGAACGGGCTTCAGCA
>JAZRNS010000034.1:0-12362 GCA_045648245.1 Faecousia sp.
CTGCCGGGATTACCTGGCGGGCTACTCTTTTGGGGTCAAATATTCTCCAAGGGGTAAACGTAGGGGTAAAGGAAAAACCACGCCTTCAAAAATACAACTTTTTCAGCTAAAAAATGCCAAAAAAGCAAAAAGAAAACACCACCTTGCAATAAACAAGATGGTGTTTCTTGGCGCAGAAGGAGGGATTTGAACCCTCGCGCGCTTTTTACACGCCTACTCCCTTAGCAGGGGAGCCCCTTCGGCCTCTTGGGTATCACTCCGAATCAAAAGTACAATATGAAGAAGAGTGTGGCGGAGAGAGTGGGATTCGAACCCACGGCACATTGCTGTGTCACTGGTTTTCAAGACCAGCTCCTTAAACCGCTCGGACATCTCTCCGAATCAAGCGAGAATATTCTATCATGCAAAAAGCGATTTGTCAACCATTAAACACGCTTTTTTCTTCTTTCGGGCAAAATTGTGTCTGTAATTCGCAAAATTAACATCGCTGCAAGCAAAATCGGCCATAATCCTGCGTGCCAAATGCAGGTGAGATACGCACAAAGGCACAGCAAAACGCACATACAAAGTGTGCTGATGATTTGCTCGACGATATGTACTGCAGCGTAGGGTAAGAGTAGAGTTAAAATTGCACGCAGAATTCGACCTCCGTCGAGCGGAAAAATCGGCAGCAGGTTGTACATCAAAAGAATCAGATTCACTAGTGCAAGCATCGGAGCTTTGCGGACACTCAAAATCAGAAGCAAAAAGTTGATCGCAGGACCTGCCGATGCGACGAACAGTTCTTGTGCGTTTGATATACAAGGGGTGACGATTTGTGTGCCAAATGCTCGCAATCGGATTTGCTGAATCGGAATGCGAAAGACGAGCAGTGCTGTTAAATGACCGAGTTCGTGCGATGTTGCTGAGAGTAAAAACGCTGTAAATGTGTGCATCGGGTCAAAATAGTAATATGCGCACAAAAAGGCGATAAAGGACGGAGAAATGTCAATTTTTCTGCAAACCATCGTAAAAAACCTCCACAGCTTTCCGAACGCCTCCGTCTGAGAACGAGTTGATCATCTCCGACCACGCTTGCGCAATACGAGAATCCTCTGCGCCTGAGATCCAAGCTCCAATTTGCTTGCCGATATTGGGAAGAGAAAGCTTCAAAATCGCAAAAATAGCGATAATCAGAATACAAAGTCGAATTTTCTTGCATAAAAAACGCAGCACAACTACCACCACCGCAGGTATTTTATGCTCTTTTATGAAAATTATGCTTTTGTGCTTGACAAATGAAAAAACCGTGGTATAATAGTTGTGTTTTCGGGGTGTGGCGAAGTTTGGTATCGCGCTTGGTTCGGGACCAAGAGGCCTCGGGTTCGAATCCCGACACTCCGACCAAATAAGAGAGACTGCCTTTCGGTAGTCTCTCTATTTTTTATATTTACGAAGAAGCTTACTCAGTCCTGCTTTGTAAATTCCCACTCTTTCTCCCGTTTGCCCGTTTGGAACTGCTTTGTACTCAATTTCCAGTCCTCACCATCCCGGAATTTCTTGTGAAATTTCTTTTTTAATACGCCCTTTTCTTCCAAATGGATATAGCACGCTCTGTCGCAGGCGCGGCCACAGATTGAAGTGCGATAGAAATGCTTTGCCGGCGGGTAAAAATAGGTTGCATCGATGATTTTCTTTGCAAGCTCTACGTCAATATCCGCTTCGCCGGCAATGATCTGCAGACGGTTTTCAAAGCCCGCATAGGCATCCGGAGGCATAAAGGGATTTTTGCTGCCATTGGCGCCATTATAATAGACAGTACATTTCCAGCAATCTACGTTGCCATTTTCATCGATCGCCTTACCATGGCAAGCTTTTATACATGCACCGCAACGGTCGCACAGGTTGGGTGTAACAATTTCTGTAGCTTCAAGCTCTGCATCTGTCAGAATAAAGCAATACCGAATAAACGGACCGTATTCATCATTAAGCAGCGAGCCAATCATGCTTTTCTCGCCCAATCCGCACTGGACTGCACAATTCAAAAAATCAATTTGATTTTCTGCCTGAATTCCACGGACAACATCTGTGTAATCCATTTCAGGATTTGTCTTACCTTCCTCATTCATGATCAACTGATTTCTTCTTTGAGGAATTGCTTCATAGCCCTCTTCTTCAATGAAATTGGCTACATTGATCAGTGCCAAAGGCATAACGGTTTCTTCCAGATTTTCAACACCCATGGTAGTATACTGGTAATAGGTCGTTCCCTCTTCAACGCCTCTGTAAATACCTCGCAGAACCCGGAATCCCAGACCAATAACAGTTTTTACTTCTGGGAATACCTTAAAAATGGCATCATCAGCACTGAATCTGCAGGCAGGGGCAAAACCGATCACGTCTGCATCATATTTCTTTGCTAAGTCAATGATTTGCTGTCTCATATTCTGCCAACCTCCTTCAAGTGCTTATAACAGGACATTTCACATTGTTTACCGCAAAGGCAAGGTACATAACCGAAGTGTGTGTTAGGCAGGATCTTCAGGCTGTCGTAAATCTCCAAAGCACTGTCTTTGTCAAATTTCTTCTCACCGTTCAATATCGCCTCACGCTCAGGGAGATCATTTAGGAATTCGTCTGTAATGAAAGGATTCGACTTATGGGCACCACGATAGTAAACACTACACTGCCATGTATCCAAACCGTCATTATTAATTGCATTTCCGGGACAGGACTGCATACACAGACCGCAATTATCACAAAGCTGCTGCGTATAAGGTTTGTCAAATTCCAATGGCAGGTCGGTAATAATGTAAACAAAACGCATAAATGTGCCATATTTTGGAACGATCACCTTATTATGCAAGCCGACACTTCCCAGACCGCAAACAACCGCCGCTTTGTTGTAGTCTATAATCACATCCGGAACAGGCTTTCCATCCTCTACTGCGCTGGCAAACTGCAATTCATAGATCCGATTAACTTCTGGGTTTGTTGTTTTATCGCCCTTCACTTTAAAGCCGGGAACGGATCTTTGCAAACATGCATCATAGCCTGCATTCTCAATTAGCTGACCCATTTTCAAAAGAAATATTTCAGCAAATGTCTCGTCTATGTACTTAACACCAAGGTTGGTATAATTATAATACTGGCGCTTACCGTCCATAGCATTATAAAGACCCCGCGGGACCTTAATACCGAAGCCTATAATGCTCTTAGCATTTGGTAAAATTGAAAAAGGATTGTGCTGGGGATCATCTCCACGGAACATTTCGGGATTACCAATGCCACAAATTGTTGCACCTAACTCCTTGGCTTTTGCTTTAATAAATTCTGCATTCATCTACATTCACCTCTCATCGATCCATCTTCCAGGCTTTCTTTGTGCGCAACGGCTCATGGAATCTACCTTCCATGCAACCGCCCTTCTTCTCCAGCACGCTAACGCAAGCACGGATACATCCACCGCACTTAGCCATGTTGTAGCCTACCCAACTAGGGAAATACTTCTCCAAAGCTGTGTAGACCTTCATAACCTCTTTCTCGTTCACTTCATTCGTGATACCTTCAAGAAGGTCCAGCATTCCGTTTTCGTTCTTATCAAAGACTTCCTTTGGAACGAAGGGATTATAGTAACGGCCGCCATGGGTATAGAATGCATAGCATCGCCACATATCAATGTCGCCCCATTCGATATGCTTGCCCGCAAGATTAATAACCTTCTTTGCACCGTCCTTAATCGGCGGGATGCAGCCACCGGGACACTCTCGAACACATGCACCGCAGCGACGGCACAGAGGTTCGCCGGAATACATATCATCATATTCCAGCTCTGCATCGGTGAATATAAACGCCACGCGCTGAAGAGGGCCAAATTCCGGCGTCAAAAGCATTTTGCTCCAGCCGATTTCACCAAGACCGCAGACAACAGCAGCTATACGGAACTGGAACTGCAAATCCGGTGGAACTTTACCTTCGGAAACCTCACGGGTAAACTGCACACTGCGGTGATGGGCTGTTTTGCCCTTTGCGTGCTTGCTAACCTCAATTTGTTCTTCCGGAGACAGGGTGTTTCCAGGGCTGCCGTCCATGTCGGATACCACACCACGGGCGCCGGTGTTTCTATACACAACAGCTTCATAGCCCGCGTCCTCAATCACTCGTCCCACATGGTGCAAAACAGCAGGCGCAAAAATTTCGTTGATGCCGCCGTATGCCATGGAGGGATACTGATAGAACTGAGTTCCTTCCTCAATACCACGCTGAACACCCCGAGGGATCCGGAACACAAAGCCAATCACACTTTTTGCGTTGGGAAACAAATAACGGGGGTCCATCTCCTTGGGCGCGCCCTCAAAGCGAGACATCGGTGCAATGCCGCATTTGTCTGCACCAGCCTCCAAGGCTGCCTTCTTAATCATCTCACTGGTTAACATATATATCCTCCTCGAGTTTGATTATTGCATTATCTAAATTTGTGTATTTCAATTTGCACCCAAAGACTTCTGCATGGATCAAGCTATTCTCCAGAAAATAGGGGTAAATTGTTTTTGTGTGATTGGGCTCCAGCAGATCAAGGGTACTGCCAACATAGCGTTTGTTGTCGATGTACGCCTCCAGTATACGAGCCGGATTCGCATTCACACGGGTCGCCAACTTCATAGCAGGAAATAAATTTTCATAAAGGTGTACATCCTCAGGGCGAATATACCCGGTATAATCCAGCAGCGCATGCAGATTGCCCGGTGCCTTGAGATAGTTATGACAAATCCCATTAAACGCAAAGCCGTTATCCATTTTTGAAAGCTCCTGTTCATGGGAAACGAGGTTATCGTGGAAGGTGTGCGCAGAACAGTTGTTCAGGCAGCCACTATTTGCCAATGCATATAATTTCTTACCATGATCGTCGCACCATTGCTTTAATTCACCAATAACCGTAAAATCGCGGTTTAATTCCCTTTTTAAGTAGTAACTGTCAAAGCACTTTGCAACATAATCCATGCCCTCAACACTACCAATACACATATTGACGGAAGCGCGAACATCAATTTCCGGAAAATTAGATTTTATAAACCTGGCAATCAAGGGAGAAGTGGTTGTTACAGAGCGTAACATATACTGCCCGGCTAAAAAATCTATGCAATTTCCAATCTTCTCAAAGAATGCTCTGGACTGGCTGTCCTTTCCGTAACAGGTGGCATTCAACAGAAGATTTACAGGTATTTGCACTTTTGTCAGTAATTGAAGGTCTGCAATTTGTTTTGCTTGTGCCTCCCATGGTAACATATCCTTGTGATGAAGCTGGCTGTTCCGTCCATTGGGAATATCCCCCCAGGAAAAGTACACTTCGGAAATATGATCTTTCCGTTTTATAATATTTACCATATATTCGGTATTCGAAAAAAGCTGATATCCAACACTGAATTTCACCATATCACCCCACTTTTATTTATATATTGACTATATCAAATGTGCGTCATATAATGTATAAAAGAAACCGCAAAAAATATAATAAATCAGAGACGAATATATGAACATACATGAACTAAATCCGCATATCCGTTATGCACGCATTCACAAAATCTCTGTAGGCACCAATGATGAGGTTCGAATCTGCTATGATTGCAGAATGTTCTACTTTGACAATGTGGCAGGCAGCATTACAATTGGGGAAATGAAATATGACATAAAAGGTAAGACCGTTATATTTTTGCCTCCTGAAACCAGGTACATTTTTAACACAACCTTTCTGGAACACGGAAAGGCTGTGATCCTCGATTTTGATCTAACCAGCGATCATGCCGATATAAAGTCTTCTTTGGGAACTGCAACATTAACTACATTCGAAAAAAGCAAAGTGCCTTCGTACACCTTACCCGAAGAACTTTCTGATTGTATTATGGAAACGATGCCCCAACTAGACCATCCCCTGTCTCAGTGTGCTGAAAATTTTCTGCTACAAAACCCTTTCTATCGTGAAAAATCTTCAGCCTTGTTGAAACTTTGCATTTTGGAGATGATCAACACCAGTTCCCAAAACAGTCGATCAAAAACCTGCGAAGCGGTGATAGGCTATATTCACATACATTATGCCAATGCTTCCTTAACCAACAAGCAGATCGCTGAAGAATTTGGCTATCACCCAGACCATCTAAGCCAAATGATTCGTCATGAAACCGGAAGAACCCTGCATCAATATCTCATAAACTATCGAATTCAAGTTGCAAAAAATTATCTGCTTACAACGAAGTATGATATTGCAGTGGTTGCATGGCGCTCCGGCTTTTGTTCTACGGCATACTTTATAAAAACATTTAAGGAACACACCGGTCGCACACCCCGAACATATCGCCTGCAAAGAATCCATAACGAATTATAATGAACCGGGAGCAACGATTGCTCCCGGCAATTTTTATTCCAAACTTTACAATCTGTGTATTTCCTGATATAATAGTTGCGAACGCAACTATTATATCAGGGGGTGTTTTCCATGCCTGCTATTATGCATAATATTTCCGCTATTTATCGTTGCTCTGCAACCTACCGGCAGGATTCCCTTGCTTCCTTGGGTTTAAAACCGTTTCACGCAACCTATATCATTACCATCTGTAAAAACCCGGGCATTACGCAAGATCAGCTTGCCAAGCGGATTTTTGTAGATAAGAGCAACGTTGCCAGACAGCTTTCCTTTCTGGAAGACAATGGATTTGTAGAAAGAAGAAGTTCTCCGTGCGACAAGAGAGTTATGCAGGTATTCCCCACTGAAAACGCCCTGGATGCACTTCCTCAGGTACGCCAGTCCTTTCGGGATTGGGAGGATATGGTTACTGTTGATTTAAGTGTTGAGGAACGGCAACAGTTAATTTCGTTATTGGAGAAGATGAAGGTCCGTGCCGCCCAGCGGCTGGAGGAAAAGTAATATGCGAAAGATCTACCCTTACATAAAACCCTTCATGGGTTATATTGCACTAACCCTATTCATCAAGATCGTTGCTTCCTCGGCAGATCTGCTTATCCCATACTTTATGGAATTTATCCTCTCCAAGGGTGCGGAGGCCGGTGATATATCAAAGGTGTATCTTTATGGTGGATTGATGGTCATTTGTGCTGTATTTGGTTTGGCTTTCAATGTGCTGGCGAACAGAATGAGTGCAAGATCTGCCGGTAAAATCACCCTTTCCATCCGGCATGATTTGTTCCAAAAGCTGATGCAACTATCTGCCCGACAGATGGATACACTTACCGTTTCTTCTGCTGAATCCCGCCTTACCAGTGATACATACAACATCAATCAAATGCTCGCCCGGGTACAAAGAATCGGTATTCGCGCTCCGATATTGTTGATAGGCGGAATCGTAATGATGCTAATCATTGATGCTGGATTGGCTATTGTTTTATTGGCGCTTCTGCCCATAATCGCACTCATAACCTATTTTGTAACGAAACACAGCATCCCCCTCTACACAAAGCAACAATCCACTTTAGATTGCATTGTCAGGACTGTACAGGAAAATATTACAGGTGTTCGTGTAATTAAAGCACTCAGCAAAACAGAACACGAAAAAAAACGTTTTCATAAGATTAACGCTGCGCTGACAGAAATTGACGAACAGGCCGGTACGATCACTTCCATCACAACGCCCGCAACCTCCTTGGTACTGAATTTAGGATTGACGATTGTGGTCCTTTTTGGCGCTGTGCGGGTTCGGGACGGATATACCGAACCGTCTGTTATCGTGGCTTTTCTGCAGTATTTTACCATGATTCTCAACGCCATGATTGGCGTTACAAGAATCTTTGTCATGATGTCAAAAGCAGAAGCCAGCGCAAGACGTGTTGTGAATGTATTAGAGCTTCCCAAAGATTTAAAACTGCAGGAAGTCCTCGACGATTCTGCCTCCCCTGCGCATATCGAATTTAAAAATGTTACCTTCTCCTATACCGGAAAGGGCGAAACAATCAGCAATTTAAGTTTCCGCCTTGATAAAGGACAGACTTTGGGTATTTTGGGAGCTACCGGCTCCGGCAAGAGTACTGTTATAAATCTACTCATGCGGCTGTATGACCCTGACAAAGGACAAATTTTGATTAATGGGATAGATGTTCGCTCCATTGATCCTAAAATACTGTCTGCGAAGTTTGGCATCGTATTTCAGAATGATTTCATTACAGAGGGCGATATTGCCCACAACATCCGTTTCTTCCGTGATATTCCCGACGATAGATTATATACTGCGGCAGAACATGCACAAGCATCTTCTATTATTGCTGAAAAAGAGGCTGGCTTAGAATCGGCTGTGGCTGTTCGGGGCAACAACCTGTCCGGTGGTCAAAAACAGCGTCTTCTCATTGCCCGGGCGCTAGCAGGAAATCCGGAAATTTTAATACTAGACGATGCATCCTCTGCGCTGGATTACAGAACCGACGCCCTTCTACGCAAGGCTTTGCAGGAAAATTACCGTAATACAACTACTGTTATCGTTGCGCAGCGCATTAGCTCCATACGCCACGCTGATCTAATTCTTGTTCTTTCTGAAGGAAAAGTCATCGGTGCGGGTAAGCATGCGGATCTTCTGGAATCTTGTGAGGAATATCGTATTATTGCACATACACAAATGGGTGCTGAGGAGGTGCAGGTATGAAGAATCCAAATATGATTGGAGAACGCCGCCCTGTCAATATGCGGGACAGAACTACACACCTCCCACGCGGATTGATTCTCAAGCGCTTATGGCGATATCTTGGTTTACAACGCTTGCTAATTGTCCTTGCAATTTTTCTTTCCATTACCTCCAGCTTGCTAAGTCTATATGGCCCAAAGCTTTCCGGCATTGCCATTAATGCCATTGATATTAAGTCTGGCAGTGTAGATATGGATACAGTGATACACTGTGCATTCCTGATGGCTATCTGTTATATTGCATCGGCATTGCTGTCCTATTTTCTCAATTTTGTTATGATTCGTCTTTCCAGGAGAGTCTCAAAGCAAATGCGCCATGACATTTTTGAAAACATGACCCGTCTCCCTGTGCGATTCTTCGACAGCTATCAAACCGGTGATTTGATCAGCATCATTACATATGATGTTGACACGGTCAATCAATCCCTGTCTACTGATCTGTTACAAATTCTGAACACAATTATAACCGTTACCGTTTCTCTGGTTATGATGCTGACAATCGCCCCCAAATTGGTTATTATCTTCCTGATTATGATACCAATTACCTTTTGTGTTACAAAATGGATTACAAGCATTGTGCGGCCGCTGTTCCGCAAGAGAAGTGCAAAGCTGGGAAAACTGAATGGCTATGTAGAAGAAATGCTCTCCGGTCAAAAGACGATCCGTGCATACGGTCGCGAAGATGTCGTGTTGGAGTATTTTAATGAAAAGAACCAAGATGCGGTCGCTGCCTATATTCATGCAGAGGCAAACGGCACTATAACAGGACCTATGGTCAATTCTATTAACAATGTTTCCCTGGCAATGGTATGCATATTTGGCTCTGCCTTGTTTCTTCGCGGCGAAATTGGACTTGGTGATCTATCCAGCTTTGTGCAGTATTCGCGCAAGTTCTCCGGGCCAATCAACGAGGTTGCTAATATTATTTCAGAACTGCAAAGTGCATTTGCAGCTGCAGAGCGGGTATTCTTCCTAATTGATGCAGAGCCGGAAACATCTGACAGCGAAGGTGCTTGTGTTTTACAAGACGTATCCGGTGATGTTCGTCTACGTAACGTTGACTTCTCCTACGAACCGGGAAAGCAAATCATAAAGAATTTCTCCCTCCACGCCAAACCTGGTTCCCTAACAGCCATCGTAGGCCCAACCGGTGCTGGTAAAACAACGATTATTAACCTGCTAATGCGGTTCTACGATGTGGATAACGGCGCTGTCCTGATAGATGACATCGATATACGGGAGGTAACCAGAGACAGCCTTCGGAAATCCTTCACAATGGTGTTGCAGGACACCTGGCTGTTCCACGGAACGATCTACGATAATATCGTATACGGAAAGCCCGACGCCACAATGGACGATGTCGTGCGTGTGTGCAAGGCTGCACATATCCATACCTATATATCCAGCCTACCGGAGGGATATCATACGATTCTTTCCGATAACGGCACATCGATCTCGAAGGGACAAAAACAGCTTTTGACCATTGCCCGTGCCATGCTGCTGGACGCCCCTATGCTCATACTGGATGAAGCAACCTCAAATGTTGATACCCGTACCGAGCAACGGATTCAGGAAGCAATGCGAAAGCTAATGGAAGGAAAAACCTGTTTTGTCATCGCCCATCGGCTTTCTACAATACGGGCTGCTGACAACATTTTGGTTATGAAAGATGGCCAAATTGTGGAACAGGGCGACCACAACGCCTTAATGGCTGCAAATGGTTTTTATAGAAAGCTATACCAATCACAATTTGATACTGTGTCCTGAAGTATAAACAGCCGAGGGGATGTCCCCTCGGCTGTTATTATATAACCTGCTGCTCATTGATAATAAGTTTGAACTGCAAATTCAGCTTCTCTGCAGCTTTTCTGCACAAAAGCATACGCTCCATAAATATCTCAAAATAATCCATCACGGAACAAAACGCTGTATCAACTGTTAATTCCAATTTAACAACAGTCCTATTTTCATTGATTATCAGTACAGATTTCTTAACAGAATAATTCACTCTGTCATGAATATCAAAGGTAGCAATATCCTTATTTCTTACCCGTGTCCAACGCACATCTGCTTTATCTGCTAGAATCAGGGCTGCTGCCACAGCATTTACTGGCACCCCGGTACCCTCGTCATGGTTGCCAATCGCCGTTACAATAGTTGCAAGTTCCTCCGGATCGCAATCCATTCCCCGCAGAATATCCCACGCAAGTAATGCTCCGGACTGAGAATGTGCCTTTCTGTTCACCAGGTTGCCAATATCATGCAGATAGCCGGCAATTTTTGCAAGCTCTGCTGTACGGTCATCATATCCAAGCGTCTTTAAAATATAACCAGCCATTTCTGCCACATGCATCACATGGGCGAAGCTATGATCTGTATATCCTAACGCGCCAAGAGATTCGTCTGCCCGTATAATATACGTCTTAACGGCGGCATTTTTAATTAATTCATCATAAGTGAGCATGATTCATCCTCCTTTTTGGGTATTATATCATTATGTGTATTACTAGAAAAGATATTTTGACAACATTTTACAAAATATTTAATAGGAGTGATCTAGATGTGTACTGCAATCACCTTACAAACAAAGGATCATTATTTTGGCAGGAATTTGGACCTTGAATACAATTATCAGGAAGCCGTTACAATCACACCACGAAACTTCCCTTTTCATTTTAGAAATGGAGGAGAAATATCCAAGCATTACGGGATAATTGGTATAGCGACAATTGCAGATGGCTACCCGCTGTATTACGACGCTACAAACGAAAAAGGCCTGAGTATAGCAGGCCTAAATTTCCCGGGAAATGCAGTATACCATGCACGCGATGATGAAAAAGACAATATTGCTCCCTTTGAGCTAATCCCCTGGATATTAAGCCAATGTGCAACAGTAAAAGAAGCAATGCATGAGCTAAACAGAATAAATCTTACTAATATTTCATTCAACAGCGATTATCCTATCTCTGATCTGCATTGGATTCTGGCTGATCGCAGCCACGCAATCACCATTGAGCCACGGGAAGACGGTTTGAGAATTTTTGATAACCATGTAGGCGTTCTAACCAATAACCCGCCTTTTGATTATCACACACAAAATCTGAAGAACTATTTAAATCTTACACGAGAGGAGCCCGTTAACCGATTTGCTCCGCAGTTGGATTTTACGCCATATAGTCGTGGAATGGGTGCAATGGGTCTTCCGGGCGACCTGTCCTCCTCTTCACGGTTTATAAGGGCTGTATTTACAAAATACAACTCTGTATGCGCCCAGAATGAAATTGAAAGTGTAAATCAATTCTTTCATATTCTGGGATCTGTTATGCAACAGAAAGGCTGTGTATGCGTAGGTAATGCATTTGAAAAAACAGTTTATGCCAGTTGCTGTAATATAGACAAAGGAATCTATTATTATAAGACCTACAACAACACACAGATTTCAGGTGTTAGCCTCTATGCTGAAAATCTAGATGGAACGAAACTGGCAAGTTATCCATTAATCACAGACAAGCCCTTTACGATTATAAACCAATAAGCAACAGGCGTATCGCAAGCGATACGCCTCAGTCTGTCAAAAAACTTGTTTTTTGACAGACTGACAGAGGTCAAAGGAGCCGTCAAGACAAGCAACTGGCACTCGTCGGCGTACAGGTGGTACGGTAGAGTGCCAGTTGCGCAGTAAGTCAAAATGCCTTGCGTAGCA
>JAZRNS010000035.1:0-9263 GCA_045648245.1 Faecousia sp.
GCTCCCGCTTTTTGCGGTGAGCCTGATTAATTTACCACAGCTTACTTCACTTGTCAAGAACTTTTTTCACTTTTCTCAACATTTTTTTCAAGCTGCTTTTTTATGCGCTCCCTTCCGGAAGCGCTCGCATATAATAACAGAATCATTAGAAATTGTCAATAGCTTATTTTAATTTTTTCGAATTATTTTTGTTTTCTCTTGTTTAGCGGTTTAATATGCTTTCCGCGCACTTTTTGGGACGCCATTCTTCTGCGGATCAAGCCCGGTTCAAAGGCTGTGATATAAGAAAGTCCCAAGCTCTTTAGCGAGGCTAAGTGGACAAGTAACAATACAAGCCCAAGCCCAATTCCCCATAATCCCCCAATCACTGCCAGCACTGTCAGCACAAAGCGACACACCCGCACCGCTGCAGCAAAGTCCCGATTCGGCAACACAAATCCGCAAACGCCGGCAACACTCACTGCAATCAACGCAACCGGCGATAGGAGTCCTGCCTCTGTGCCTGCCATACCAACCACAATGCCACCGATAATTGACACAGAGTTGCCAATATTCTTAGGTAGATGGATTCCCGTTTCCTGCAGCAGCTCAAAGGCAACCAATAACCCCAATGTCTCCCAAGCGGATGAAAAGGGCGTTGTCTGTTTGCTCTGTAAAATCACCTGTCCCAGTTTGGGAGGCAAAAGTTGATCGTGATATAGGGTCATTGCCACAAACAGTGCCGGAAGCAGCAGGTCCAGTATAAGAGCCAGGTAACGCAGGATACGAACTGCGGTGGCTGAAATAAAGTCCCGGCTATAATCCTCAGGTGAGTCCATCAAATACCCAACATCCACCGGAGCAAGGTAGCCTACAGGCAAGCCATCTACCAACAATCCTACTCTGCCATCCAACAGGCCATGGCAAAAGCGGTCTGCCCGCTCTGTATATTGCAAAAGCGGAAAGGGTGTCCAGCGAGAACCAGTTACATACTCCTCTACTGCCGACGGTGCGATCATACCGTCCGCATCGATACTGCTCAGTCTGGTTTTCATTCTTTGGACCAACTCCGGATTTGTCAGGTCTTCGATCCAGACCACAGCCACATTGGTAAGACTGCGTCTGCCTACCTGCGTTTCATGAATTCGAAGCTTAGGCGTACGCAAGTGGCGACGGACCAAAGATGTATTTGTACGCACGGTTTCCACAAAGGCATCTTTAGGTCCCTTGGCAGTATTCTCCATGTCCGGTGGAGAGATGCTCCGTTTCTCCCCAGTCTTTACTTCAAAAGCAATGGCACCGCTGTCAGGAAACAGTACCACACAAAATCCGTTTACCAGCAGCATTGCCACCGTCTCAAGATCGGGGCAGGGTTTCGCGACTGCATTGACTACCACGCCCTCCAGCGCCTGCCGGTAGATTTGATCCATGCTTTCTGCTCTTAGCTGCTCTGAAATCGGCTTGACCACATATTCTGATATATCCGACCCGGAGGTCAGGCCATCAATGGCATATAGGTATAATTGGTGTTTGCCGCACCGGAGCTTGCGGGTATTAAAATCAGCGGTCTGCGTAAACAGATCCTGAATATTTTGGTCTGTCAAGGCATACTTGTTTTGATCCATAGGCTCACCTCAGCCCTAGTTTTCCCAAACTTGCTGGGAATATGTGGATAGGAATTGAATTTTCTTGCAGAAAGTGATATAGTACATTTAATATTGTATAAACCTTGGAGGTCTTCCATGTCCCATGTAATCGCTGCCGTTTCCACCGGCAACCAAATTTCCGCTATCGGTATCCTGCGCCTCACCGGCGATGGTTGTGCAGAGGTGGCGGGAAAGGTCTTTACATTATATAATAATATTCCCCTTTCCCAAGCGCCCAACAGAAAGCTGATGCTGGGTAGCCTGCATGATACCCAGGGGCGGGTGATCGATTCCTGCCTGGCGGTTTATACCCGGGGTCCCCATTCCTATACCGGTGAGGACACAGTAGAAATCCAGTGCCATGGCTCACCGGCTGTGCTAAGCGCAGGATTGGAAGCGCTGTATCTTGCCGGTGCATTGCCTGCCAAGCGGGGTGAATTCACAAAGCGGGCGTTCCTGAACGGTCAGCTTGCATTGACCCAAGCGGAAGCTGTGATCGATCTGATCGAGGCAGAAACCGCCGATGCAGCCGCCAATGCCGCCGGTCAGGTAGGCGGTGTTCTGCAAAGAAAACTCTCCCCTATCTACAACAGTCTTGTGGATCTTTGCAGCCATTTCCATGCGGTTTTGGATTATCCCGATGAAGACATTGAAGATTTCGGTCTTAGCAATTATGCAGACGCTCTGCGAAAGGACGCCAAGGCATTGTATACCCTTTTGCAGACCTACGGTCAGGGTCGTATTCTCAAGCAAGGCGTTGCTGCAGCCATTGTTGGCAAGCCCAATGTAGGAAAATCCAGCCTGCTAAACGCGCTGGCCGGTTATGAGCGGGTGATCGTTACCGAAATTGCAGGCACTACCCGGGACACGGTGGAAGAATCGGTTATAGTAGGTTCTACCCGCTTGCGGCTGATCGACACCGCCGGCATTCGGGAAACTGCCGATCAAATTGAAGCTATGGGCGTGGAGCGCTCCAAACAGGCTGTGGAAGACGCAGATCTGGTGATCTTTGTTTGCGACGGCTCCCAGCCTCTCACCGACGAGGACCGAAAGGTGATCGATGTATGTTTGGAGCATGAAAACGCCATTGCGCTGATCAACAAATCTGATCTGGGCAGTGCCGTTGTTCCCAGCGATCTGCCCTTTATGATGGTGATTCCCATTTGTGCCAAGACCGGCGACGGCTTTGACCAGCTTGCAGATGCGGTGGATGTAATGTTTGCCGGGCAAACGCCTTGCGATGGCTCTGTGCTGACCAACCCCCGGCAGTTTGATGCGGTGCGCAGAGCATATGAGGCTATGCTTTCTGCCTTGCAGGGGCTGAAATTAGGTTTGACCCCCGATGCTGTACTGACCGATGTGGAAGTGGCTATGGAGGCCATGGGGGAAGTTACCGGCGCTACCATTCGGGAAGATATTACTGCGAGAATCTTTGAGCGATTCTGCGTAGGAAAATAATTGAAGGAGATTGCCACGCCAGTGTGAGCACTGGCTCGCAACGACATATTTATGATTTATTTGGATAATTCTGCTACCACGAAGCCTTGCAAAGAGGCAGTGGAGGCAGTACAACAAGCTTTAACTGAAAATTGGGGCAATCCCAGCGCCCTATATCATTTCGGTATTGATGCCGCCCACATACTGCGTGCTGCCAGAAGTAAGGTTGCCGGCGCTTTGGGCGCAGAACCGGATCGGGTGTTTTTTACCTCCGGCGGCACGGAAGCAGATAACTGGGCGATTTTCAGCACCGCCAAGCGGTTTGGAAAAAAGAACAAGCACATTATTACCACCGCCATTGAGCACCACGCAGTTCTCAACTGCATGAAGGAGCTGGAAAGTCAAGGTTACGAGGTTACCTATCTCCAGCCTGACGAACTGGGTCGCATTTCTTTGGATTCTCTAAAGGCGGCTCTGCGGAAGGATACCTTTCTTGTTTCCATTATGATGGTCAACAACGAGACCGGTGCGGTGATGCCCATCTCCCAAATGGCAAAGCTGACACGCAAGCTATCTCCCGATGCCATCTTCCACACCGATGCGGTGCAGGGCTTTTTAAAAGTGCCTTTTACTGCGAAAGCTTTGGGTGCTGACCTGATCAGCATTTCCTCCCACAAGGTTCACGGACCCAAGGGCGCAGGTGCGCTATATATCAGCCCCCGACTAAAATCCTTCCCTTCCTTGCTCGTGGGCGGCGGTCAGGAAAACGGTTTCCGCAGCGGCACAGAGGCAACGCCCGCTATTCTTGGCTTTGCTGCTGCCTGCGCAGCGCTGAATGCCGCTTTCCGTCAAGATATACTGCGGGAAAAGGAATTACTGGACGGACTGATCGAAAAGTTATGTAAACTAGACGGGGTAACGATCAACGGCGCCCATGAAGCACCCCACATTCTTTCCCTGTCTGTCCCCGGTGTGCCTACCCAAAACTCCATTAACATTTTACAGGATGCGGGCATCTGCGTATCCGCAGGCTCTGCCTGTGCAAAGGGACACAGAAGCCACACCCTAACCGCCATGGGTCTATCCCCCGCTGTCATGGACAGCTCTTTCCGGGTATCTCTATCCCGGGAAACTACCCAAGAAGAACTGGATCGGCTTTATAGCACACTTGTTCAGCAGATTTTGCCAATGGCACGGAGGTAAGTATGGAATATTTAGAAGCTTTTCAATTTGCAAACCAATATCTTCTGCCCGGTGAGACGGTGCTTTGGAAAGGCAGACCGGAAAAGGGCAACATTATTACGCGCAGAGAAACGATCCTGCTTCCCTTTAGTATCATGGTTTGCGCATTCAGCCTGTTTTGGGAATATATGGCCTTGCAAAGCGGCGTTCCCTTTTTTGCCCTTTGGGGCTTGCCCATTGTATGCATCGGCCTGTATATGCTCTTTGGACGGCATATTCAGACGGCATATCTGCGTAACAAAACCTTTTATGTAATTACAAGCAAAAAGCTGATTATTAAAAAAGGCAGAAGGATCTCCATTTATAACTGTCGGGATCTGCCACCCATGGAAATTGAAGTGCATAAAAACGGCAACGGAACACTTCTTTTCTACGATCAGGTTTACACCCGCAGAGGCCACCGCCATACCACCTACATTGCCTTAGAAAATCTGAAGGATTTTGTTCATGCACAAAATGCAATCAGCCAAATGGAGCAGTAAAAAGGAGGGTCATTGACCCTCCTCAGACTGTCGAAAAAGCTCAGCGAAAGCTGGGCTTTTTCGACAGTCTGACAGGAGCAACTCAAAGTTGCTCCTGTAATTTTATGTTCTTGTAGTTATTTTAATATGCTACGCCCCAGAGGATCATTTTCTTGGCCGGCTTGCCGCAGATGGGACAAACATCACCAAGATTTTCCTGTGCAAAGGGCATACAGCGGGAGGACATGCCCGCCACTTCCTTCATTTTCAGCTCGCATTCCAGCTCGCCGCACCACATAGTCTTGATAAAGCCGCCGTTGGCTTCCTGCAAGGCCTTGGCTTCTTCCAAAGAATGGGCTTCGTAAATATGGTCTTCCAGATTTTTCTTTGCCTTTTCGTACATACCCTTGTGGACCAGCTCCAGCTGCTGGGCTGCAGCAGTTTCCAAATCGTTCAGGGAAACGACAGTCTTCTCTCCATCGTTACGGCGAACCAGCACGCACTGACCGTTTTCCAAATCCCGGGGACCGCACTCCACACGCAGAGGCACACCCTTCATTTCGTACTCGGCACACTTCCAGCCAACAGAGTTGTCGGAATCGTCCAAAGCCACACGGAAACCAGCCTTCTCCAAGCGGGTCTTCAACTCGTTTGCAGCCTCCAAAACGCCGGGCTTATGCTGGGCGATGGGCAAAACCACAACTTGGATCGGTGCCACCTTGGGAGGCAGAACCAAGCCGTTGTTATCGCCGTGGGTCATGATAATGCCGCCGATCAGGCGGGTGGAAACGCCCCAAGAGGTCTGATGGGGGTTTACGCGCTGATTTTCCTTATTGGTGAAGGTGATGTCAAATGCCTGAGCAAAGCCGTCGCCAAAATAGTGGGAGGTGCCTGCCTGCAAAGCCTTGCGGTCGTGCATCATGCACTCAATGGTATAGGTTGCTTCTGCACCGTTAAACTTCTCCTTATCGGTCTTTTGGCCCTTGGTTACAGGCATTGCCAGCACATTTTCACAGAAGTCCGCGTAGACATTCAGCATGCGCTCAGTCTCTTCCCGTGCCTCTTCTGCGGTGGCGTGCATAGTGTGGCCTTCTTGCCACAAAAACTCTCTATGCCGCAGGAACGGACGGCTGGTTTTTTCCCAACGCAGAACACTGCACCACTGGTTGAGCATCATAGGCAGATCCCGGTGGGACTGGATGGCATTTTTAAAGTACTCACAGAACAGGGTCTCCGAGGTGGGACGAATACAATAGCGCTCCTCCAGTTTCTCACTGCCACCATAGGTAACCCATGCACACTCCGGAGCAAAGCCCTCTACATGGTCCTTTTCCTTTTGTAGCAGGCTTTCCGGAATCAGCATAGGCATATACACATTCTGGGCGCCGGTCTTTTTGAACTCTGCGTCCATAATGCGCTGGATATTCTCCCAAATCGCATAGCCGTAAGGACGGTAGATAAACATACCCTTAATAGAAGAATAGTCGATGAGCTGTGCCTTCTTACACACATCGGTGAACCATTGGGCAAAGTCGACCTCCATATCGGTAATTTCTGTAACCTTTTTTTCTTTCGCCATGATATTTTTCATTCCTCTTCCTAGTAAATTCACTTTATATATTGTAGCACGCCTGTCAAGGGTTTGCATAGGATAAAATACATTTTCCGTTTCAGGAGGCATCTATGGTTCAGATTACATTATCTTTAGAGCCCTCTGTGGTTCTTTTTTATACCAACATATCCCAAGCCGCCCAGCTTCCTTTGGAGCAGGTTTTGTCCGATGCACTGTTTAAGCTTGCCGGCGAACTGTCGTTGGAGGCTTTGCAAAATCAGGCTTGATATTTATGTTGTATTTTTGGGGGGATTTTGTTATACTGACAACAAGAAACAGAAAGCAGGTTGTACCATGAAATCCATTCGTGAAATCTATAAAACTGGAAAAGGTCCTTCCTCCTCTCACACTATGGGGCCGGAGCGTGCCGCCAAACTATTCCGTCAGGAATACCCCCAGGCAGATGCTTTTCAGGTGATCCTGTACGGTTCTTTGAGCAAAACCGGTGTTGGACACGGCACAGACCGTGTGATCAAGGAGGTTCTCTCCCCCATTCCCACTGAAATCGTCTTTTCCGAGGAAACCTTGGCAGATTCCCATCCCAACACCTTAGACTTTTACGCCCTGAAAGAGGACAAGCAGATCGGCTATCTGCGGGTAGAGTCCATCGGTGGCGGCGATATCCGTGTGCCCGGTCAGCCCCATTTGGACAGCCCCGATGTATATCCGGAAAATTCCTTCGCGGAGATCGCAGATTTCTGCAAATGGCGTTATATTGAAAAGCTTAGCGACTATGTAGAATTGAATGAAGGGGCGGATATTTGGAATTTCCTGATGGATGTTTGGCAAACTATGAAAAATGCCATCAACGAAGGTCTTTCTGCCACAGGCGTTCTCCCCGGCGGTCTAAAAGTCCAGCGGAAGGCAAAATATCTGTTTGCGCAAAACACAACTGACAGCGATTTTGCCACTCAACGGTTCCAGCGAGTTGCGGCATATGCCTACGCGGTAGCTGAGCAGAATGCCGACAACGGCACCATTGTTACCGCCCCCACCTGCGGTGCTTGCGGCGTTGTGCCTGCGGTTTTGAAATATGCACAGGACACTTGCAGCTATACAGACCAGCAGATCATTCGTGCTCTGGCGGCAGCAGGCATTATTGGCTCTCTGACAAAGCGCAACGCCTCCATTTCCGGCGCAGAGGCCGGCTGTCAGGCGGAGGTGGGCACTGCCTGCTCTATGGCCGCTGCTGCATTGGCAGAGCTGTGCGGTCAGAATTTAGATCAGGTGGAATATGCCGCCGAGGTAGCTATGGAGCATCATTTGGGTCTGACCTGCGACCCTATTTGCGGCCTTGTACAGATTCCCTGTATTGAGCGCAATGCGGTAGCTGCCCTGCGGGCAATGGATGCCTGCAATCTCAGCCAGTTTCTCACCGGCTCCCGTAACATCAGCTACGATATGGTTTGCCGTGCTATGCACGAAACCGGTATCAACCTGAATCACCGTTTCCGGGAAACCAGCGAGGGCGGTTTGGCTAAGATCTATGCAAGAAAGAAATAAGGGCCGGAACTGCTTCTGTAAAAGGCGGCAGTTCTTTTATGCAAAAATTCTGTTGAAGTATCTTAATGTCTATGGTAGAATTAGGCAAGACAAAAGAAAAAGGAGCATATTTTCTCATGAAGCTTGGTATCGTGGGACTTCCTAATGTGGGCAAGTCCACTCTGTTTAACGCAATCACAAATGCCGGCGTACCGGCTGACAACTATGCATTCTGCACTATTGACCCCAATGTGGGCGTAGTTTCCGTTCCCGACGAGCGTTTGGATTGGCTTTCTGACTTCCATCAGCCCAAGAAGACTACCCCCGCTGTAATTGAGTTTGTGGATATTGCAGGTCTGGTAAAGGGCGCATCCAAGGGTGAGGGCTTGGGCAACAAGTTTCTGAGCAACATCCGCACCACCGATGCTATTGTCCATGTGGTTCGTTGTTTTGAAGATACCAATGTTACTCATGTGGAAGGCAGCACCGATCCCCTGCGGGATATCGAGATCATCAATTTGGAATTGGTGATGGCAGACATGGAAATGGTGGAACGCCGCATTGACAAAGCGCAGAAGGCAATGAAGGGCGGCGACAAAAAGTTCCAACGTGAAGTGGACCTGTTCTCCGGCCTGCTGACCCATCTGAACGAGGGCAAGCTGGCTCGTACCTACACAGATGATGCAGAGGATCTGGCGCTGATCGCCACTTCTGACCTGCTGACTTTGAAAAAGACCATTTATGTAGCAAACCTGGCTGAAAACGAAGTGGACGACCCGCAGTCCAACCGCCACTATATGGCGGTGAAGGCTTTGGCTGACGAAGAAGGCAGCCAGCTCATCCCCATTTGCGCAAAGCTGGAGGCGGATATCGCAGAACTGGATGATCCTGAAGAAAAGGCAATGTTCATGGAAGAGCTGGGCGTCAGCGAATCCGGTTTGGATAAGCTGATCAAGAGCAGCTATGCGCTGTTGGGCCTGATCTCCTTCCTGACTGCAGGCAGCGACGAGTGCCGTGCATGGACCATTAAGAAAGGTACAAAAGCCCCCCAGGCTGCCGGTAAGATTCACACTGACTTTGAGCGTGGCTTTATTCGTGCAGAAGTAATTGCATTCGAAGATATGAAGGAATGTGGCACTATGGCAAACGCCAAGGCAAAGGGTCTTGTCCGCAGCGAGGGCAAGGAATATGTGATGAAGGATGGCGACATCGTCAATTTCCTGTTTAATGTCTGATATAAAGGGCGCGTTATTACGCGCCCTTTCAGAGTGTCAAAAAAGCCGCCAACCGTCAAAATGCAGGTTAAGCAAAAGGTTTTTTTGAACAGAGCCTTCCCCTGGGGGGAAGGTGGCAAAAATCTTTGATTTTTGACGGATGAGGGGTAAAAAAGCTTGCTACGCAAGG
>JAZRNS010000036.1:0-6948 GCA_045648245.1 Faecousia sp.
CTTCTCCACCAATGGCTCCGGCAAGGGCGGCACTGTGCAGTTAAGCCACGATGCTACCCAGGTTGCCAAGGAAATGGATCCGGAGCTGCTCATCGACGGCGAGATGCAGTTCGACGCAGCGGTTGCTCCCGAAGTCGGTCAGCTGAAGTTCCGCGGTTCTCCTGTTGCCGGCTACGCCAACACCTTCATCTTCCCCTGCATCGAAGCCGGTAATATCGGCTATAAGATCGCTCAGCGTCTGGGCGGCTACGAGGCTTACGGCCCCATTCTGCAGGGTCTGGCAGCGCCCATTAACGACCTGTCCCGCGGCTGTAACGCAGACGAGGTCTACAAAATGGCCATCATCACCGCTGCTATGGTTTAATCGATTCATAAAAGAAGCACACTGGCGTTGCCAGTGTGCTTCTTTTATTGGGATATCTTGCGGCGGCAGCAAGCCGCCGCCCTACAATGCCGGATCGTATGGGAAAATAATTTTCAATTTTCATTTACTTCCGGTGGTCTGTTGCGCCAGTGCAGGCGGTTGTGGCGTTTTGCTGCATGTTCCTTTTCTGCCACCTCCACCACATACTGTCCGGTGGCATTGATCACCTTTGTGCTGCCCCGGTGCCGCTCACGGGTTTTGTCCTGTCCGTAATTTAAGTGGACATGACCGTGGAACATATATGCCGGCTGGTACTTGTCCAACAACTCCAAAAAGGCTTCAAAGCCTCTGTGGGCGTAGTCTTCTGCATCCCCAATTCCCCGGGCCGGTGCGTGGGTTACCACAATATCCACGCCCCCTGTGCGCCACAGGGTAAAGCGCAGCTTCCGGATCCGGCGGCGCATTTCCTTTTCCGAGTACTGATGCTGACCCGGATGGTACTTCCGGCAGCCCCCCAGTCCCAAGATCCGCACACCGTTATAGCAAACCACCTTGTCTTCAATACAGTCGCAGCCCAAAGGCGGTTTACGGCAGTAGAGCGTGTCATGGTTGCCGTGGACATACAAAACCGGACACCGGGCCATGGTTACCAAAAAAGACAAATACTCTGCCTTCAGGTCGCCGCAGGATAAAATCAGATCGTATTCCTTCAGCGCGCCTTCTTTGTAATATTCCCACAGGGCAGGAGATTCTTCGTCAGAAACAACCAGTATTTTCATCCTTGCTCCTCCTTTTCCATGGGAATCTTATCTCTGTAAATACCCAGCGCCCGTACAATGGGCTTGGCAAAGGGTTCCAGCTCCTCAAAGGTCGGGATACTGCCCTCTACATTTTCGCACAGCCAGTCCATATGCAAAAGCTCCCAAGGGGTCAGGCTACGGCTGCCGTCATTTTTCACCGTGCCGTCCTGCGCCACGATCCGGCGGCGGAAGGGGTCTAATGTGCCATCCTTCAGAGCCTGGCGCAACAGCTTTGCCATGACTGCAACGCCCTCGGGCAGATTTTCTGCCAGCTCCACATCGATCATACCGCTATCCATGCCCCACCAGTAGTTCAAAGCCCGGTGGGTATTTTTGTTCTTGTCCCAAGTACCGGCCAGCATGGAGCGAATAACTTTTTCGTAAAATTCACCCCACACCCAGCAGGGAGAGGCCAAAGGCTCCAACACATCTTCTTCGTTTAACTGATAAGTACCGTAGGAGCAGAAGTTTAAGTATTTCGGCTCTTGGGTGGGCACATCCCGGTTGGAGAATACCCGAATGCCTTCCTTTTGGAAATCCTCCTGGGGAGAACCGGCAAGGCAGGACCAGCGCAGGCTGATCTTAGCCCGGGGATTGGTCATTTGTGCGCCTAAGGCAAAGGCATTGATGGACGCCGGCACACCGAAAATGGGGTTTGAGCCGATATAGCCGATCACATCATCGTTTGCCATGGCACCGGCAATGGCACCGGTAATGAATTTTGCCTCGTAAATACGGCCGTAGTAGGTACGGATGCTGGAATAGGGCGCATCCACCGAGCAGTTGAGAAACTGCACCTTGGGGTGCTTTACCGCCATGCGGAAGGTGGGGTTGCTCAAAGGCGGTGTGGTGGTAAATACCACCGTTGCCCCTTCTTCCACCGCCTGCTCTATGAGGCTTTCCGCCGCCTCCGGGGTGTCGGCATGGAAGTAGCTTTTTACGGTAACCGAATCACCCAGCTCCTTTTCCAAATGCCGTCTGCCCTCCTCATGACCTGCGATCCAGCCGCTTACTTTTTCGTCCAGAGGATGGATAAATGCCACATGGATATGATCCGGGGCAGACCCTAAAAATCTTCCCAAAATACCGGTTTTTTCCGGAATATCCTCCGGATCGACCCGTACTTCCACCGGCTCTTCCTCCGCTCTTACCAGCAAATCCTCCCGCAAGGAAGCAAGGGTCTTTTTCAGCTGGGTCGCGGACATGGTGCAAAGCTCCCGGTAGGTGTAGACCTGCAGCCAAAGCAGCAACGCCTCCTCCGGCTGGAGAGTTCCGAAGGAATCCTTCATGGCGTGGAAGGCATCCTTAAAATAGCGGAAGTATGCACAGAAGGTGCGGCTGTCCATTTCCGACCATTTTTCACCGGGCTGCCTTCCTAAATGGGCAAGCAGCTGGCTGTATTCTCCCGGATTTACAAACTGAATGTCATAAATTCCCGTATCCCGGAAGAATTCCATAAATTCATAGTAGGCCTGCACCCGGGGTGTGTCTTTTTGACTGGGGATCACCCGAATAACTGTGGCAGGCACGGTGGCTGCGCCAAAGTGCTTGAGCACACTGACCCGCTTGTTTCCCTCCTGAATATAGAAATTACCCAGATACTCGTAGCAGACCACAGGTTCCCGTATGCCGCTTGAAAGGTGGGCGGCGCACAGATTGATCCATTTTGAACCGAACTCCGTTTCCGGGGGCAGCAGGGGCATGAAGCCGGCACTAAACACAGATGCCCGTCCGGCAGAATGGATTCCCACGATCCGGTCCATGGGAATTTCCAAAATACCCACCTGGACGGTTGCATCCTCATCCTGATAATCCGGATGGCGATCCAACACAGCCGGGTAGGGATCCTTTCCCTCTGCAAGGCGCATTTTATACTCTTTTTGACCCATTTTCAGCGCCTGCAGATATTCTTCTCTGGCTTCCTGTCGGTACATAGGTGTTTTCCTTTCCCTCTTTTTGTCTATATCATAGCCTGTTTTCATTTTTTTTGCAACCGTTTCCCATTTAATTCTTATATTTATATGTATCTGTGTAAAAATCTCTTGTTTTTTCCACAGATGTGTGATAAAATTTACGGTGAGAAAATAGTATTCCAATCACGGAAAAATCCGGATTTTCTATGTGCTTTTTTGTAGGAAAGGAGACCGTTTATGTATTCTTCTGCTTATGTTTGGGCGAAGATCCTGAATTATTTGGAAGAGCGTTTGGATCCCATCACCATTTCTGCCAGTTTTGACGATGCTGAGGTAGTGGAGCTGAACGAAGAAGCCCTTATTTTATACTCCCCGTCAGATTTCCGGCGGGAAAATATTCTCAAGCGCTACACCGCTCCCATCGGCGATGCTCTGAAGGAGATATTTGACTCCGATGCAAACCTCATCGTATTTGGCGATCAGGAGCTGGAGACCTACCGTTCCAAGGGTAAAAACATTACCTCCATGGACTTTAATCCCCAGTTTTCCTTTGACAGCTTTGTGGTCGGCCCCTCCAACCGCTTTGCCCACGGCGCCGCCACAGCCGTTACCAATAACCCCGGTCAGGTCTATAACCCCCTGTTTATTTACGGCCCGCCCGGTGTGGGTAAGACCCACCTGCTGTACGCCATTGCCAACGGCATTCGCAAGAAAAAGCCCGACGCAAAAATCGTGTATATCAAAGGCGACGAGTTTACCAACGAGCTGATCGATGCCATTAAAAGCGGTAAGAACATCGAGTTCCGCAGCAAGTACCGGGAAGCAGATCTGTTTTTGATCGATGATATTCAGTTTATAGCCGGCAAGGAATCCACACAGGAGGAATTTTTCCACACCTTCAACAAGCTCTACGAGGAGCATAAGCAGATCGTTATGACTTCTGACCGGAAGCCCAGCGATATGGTTACTTTGGAAGACCGTCTGCGCACCCGTTTTGAATGGGGTCTGCTGGCAGACATTCAGCCGCCCGACTATGAGACCAGAATGGCGATCATTAAAAATAAGGCCGTTTCTTTGGCATTGGAACTGGGAGACGATGTTTGCAACTACATTGCCAACAATGTTACCAACAATGTACGGCAGATCGAAGGCACAGTAAAAAAGCTGCGTGCCTATGTGGATCTAAACGGCATGGAGCTGACGCTGGAAAATGTAACCCGCGCCATTGCGGATATGTTCAAAAACGAGGGAAACGCCCTGCCCACACCTACCTTGATCATTTCTCAGGTTTGCAAGTACTACTCCATTGACGAGTCCACCCTGCGCGGTACACTGAAAAACAAGGGTACAGCCGAGGCAAGACAGGTGGCAATGTATTTGATCCGAAAGCTGACCAATCTTTCTACCCCGGATATTGGCAAGGAGCTGAACAAGGACCACTCCACGGTGCTTTATTCCATCAATAAAGTGGAATCGGCTTTAAAGGCAGGCAACGGCGAGCTGCAAAACCACATTCGGGACATCAACGCCAACATCAACGCAAGCTTGTAATTTATTAACAGGCTGCTGTGGAAAGTGGAAAACTTTCTGTGGAAAACTTTTCTTACAAAAATTACTCCACATTGTCTGTGGATAAGTTATTCTTTTCCACAACTGCTCTGTGGATAAAAAGTTGTTGCTTCCCTAAGGGAAAAGCCACTTTTCCACATATTTTTCTACTACTACTTTTACTACTACATTTTATTATCTATTTATTTATATATATTACTATTTTTTCAGAAATGAGGTTTTTTCTATGCGTTTTACCTGTGAAAAAAATATGCTGGTCATGGGCCTGAATATTACCGGCAGAACCGTTGCACAAAAGAGCGCCCTTTCTGCCATTGAAGGCATTTTGTGCAGAGCCGGAAACGGCCTGAGCCTTACAGGCTACAATATGGAAACTGCCATCTGCTATGACATTGAAGCAGAGGTTACGGAATGTGGCGAATGTGTTTTGCCTGCAAAGCTTTTTGGCGATATTGTCCGCCGTCTGCCGGAAGGTCCTGTTACGGTGGTGGTAGATGAAAGCTACAAGGTTTCCATCCGTGCAGGTTACGCAGCTTTTACCATTGCAGCAGAGTCTGCTGAGGATTATCCGGAGCTGCCCGAGGTTGGCTCCGGAAGAAGCATTCGTATTCCCCAGACAGCACTGAAAGAACTGATCACCGGCACGATTTTTGCTGTTTCTGAAAATCAGGGCAGACCCATCCACACCGGCATTAAGTTTGAAGTGGAAAACGACACCGTTTCTGCCATTGCGGTAGACGGCTTCCGTTTGGCACGCCGCACCTACCACACGCAGGAAGACACCGGAAGAACCCTTTCCTTCGTTGTGCCTGCCCAGGGTATGAAGGAAGTGGAAAAAATTCTTTCTGATGCAGAAGAAGATGTAGCATTTACTTTGGGTGAAAAGCACATTTTGTATCAGATCGGCAATGCAACGGTAATCTGCCGTCTGCTGGAAGGGGAATTTTTAGATTGGAGAAAGGTTGTTCCCACCAACTGCCCGATAAAGCTGGTTGCAAATGTGTATGATCTGGCATCTTCTATTGAGCGTGTGGGTCTGATCGTTTCTGAAAAATATAAAAGCCCTGTGCGGTGTGTATTTTCCAATCAGGTTCTGCAGCTGAAGACCAACACCACCATCGGCGCAGCAGAGGACCGCTGCACCCTGGCAGGCGACGGCAAGGATCTGGAGATCGGATTTAATGTGCGCTATCTTGCCGATGCCCTGCGGGCAGTTCCGGCTGAGGAAGTGGTGCTGGAGCTGACCAATGGCTTGAGCCCCATCGTGCTCACCCCCGTGGACGATAAGCAGGACTTTGCTTACATGGTCCTGCCGGTTAGAATTAAAAATTAAAAGTCATTGCGTGGGCAACACGGTTGCCCGTGGCAATCTCAAAATCTCTATTTGCAAGGATAAGAAATTATGAAAGTAACCGTAAAACGGAAAGTAGATCGAATTCCGGTGGTGATTGGTACAGAGTTTATCAAGCTGGAAGCAGCGCTGAAATATGCCAACGCGGTGGAATCCGGCGGCATGGCAAAAACGGAAATTCAGGAAGGCTATGTTAAAGTAAACGGGGAGGTCTGCACCATGCGGGGCAAAAAGCTCTATCCTGGTGATGTGATCTGCTATGAAAATAACGAGTATTTGATCTGTATCCATGAACCTCAATAACATTACACTGCGCAACTGGCGCAGTTATGACGAATTTTATATGGATTTTGACCCCGGTGTAAACCTGATCGTGGGGGATAACGCACAGGGAAAAACAAATCTTTTGGAGGCTGTGGCATATCTTGGCTCAGGAAGAGCCTTCCGCACTGTAAAAAGCGCAGAACTGGTGCGTCTTGGGCAGGATTTTGCAGAAGTAGAAGGGTCAGTCCATTCCCAGGAAAGGGACCAAACCCTGCGCTGGATTTTATTTACCGCCTCCCGTCCCCGCCAGCTTTACCGCAACGGGGTGAAAAAGAAAACAGCCGCAGATATCAGCGGCGTTTTGCAAACGGTTTTGTTCTGCCCGGAGGATCTGATGGTCTTAAAAACCGGAGCATCTGCCCGCCGCCGGCTGGGAGATGCCGCCTTGTGTCAGTTAAGACCTAATTATGAAGCAGCCCTTTTGGAATATAACCGTATTTTAGAGCAAAAAGGCAAAATTTTAAAGGACCGGTATGAAAACCCCGTGCTTTTGGACCTTTTGCCGGAATACAATGCCCGCCTTTGTCAGGTAGGTGCATTGCTGATCTCCTATCGGGCTAGATTTTATGAGGGACTGGGTCGGGAAGCGGCCATTTACCATAGCCATTTTTCCGGCGGTAAAGAGGA
>JAZRNS010000037.1:0-5100 GCA_045648245.1 Faecousia sp.
AAACACAAGAAACCTCAACCGTAAGGTTGGGGTTTTTCTTATATGCAGATGGGACAGGTGAACAGTCCACCTGTTTCCGGTTGCGGTGCCCTGCGAAAACATCGCCTGACGAAGCAGGCTTGTTTTCTGCAGACCGCTGCCCACACTGCGCCCTCGCTTCATCTGCCACAGGCAGCGCTCGGGCTCGTGGCCATCCCGAACACAGAAGTTAAGCACATGTACGCCGACAATACTTGGCGGTCCCCTGTTGCGGTACCCGAAAAAATCATCGGGCTTACGCTTAGCCTCGATTTTTTCGACCGCTGCCACTCGCTCAGGTCGCTTTATCCGCCACCGGCGGCGCTCCCATCGCTCCCCCGGGAAGATAGGTAACGCAAACACAAGATACCTCGACTAATAGGTCGAGGTTTTTTAGCATTATTTACCCAAATACCATGTCATTGCGAGGAGTAGCGCACACTGGTGTGGCAATCTCCTGTTTGATAATATAGGGGCATGGGAATGACGGACGGTAGGGCGGTGCTTGCTCCCACCATTATGACAGATAGTATAAAACCTCGCTGCTCTCCACAGTGAGGTTTTATACTATTATATATAATGTATAGTTAGAGAACTTGTGTGATTGTACCGCCGCCAATGACCTGATCCCCATCATATATCACGACAGCCTGGCCGGTGGTGATGGCACGCTGCGGAGAATCAAATACAACACGAACGATACCGTTATCTTCCGGGTAGGCGGTTGCAGGTTGTTCAATCATGCGGGATCTTGCCTTTGCCATTACGCGAATTGGTTGATCGAGGTTAGAAAAGGGGAAAAAGTTCCAGTCATCTGCAAGGAGTGTACAGCTGAATAGATCATAATTTCTACCCACAGTAACAGTATTTTGTTCCATATCCTTGGAGCAAACATATACTGGCTCACCCATTGCCAGTCCGAGACCCTTCCGCTGTCCCCGTGTATAGGCTGCGGCACCGCGATGCTGTCCAATAATATTGCCATCCATATCTAGAAAATTGCCTTCCGGATAGCTCTTGCCAGTATAATTCTGTAGGAATTTGAAATAATCACCGTCAGGGACAAAGCAAATATCTTGGGAGTCTCGCTTGCGGGCATTTACAAATCCCTCAGACTCAGCAATATTGCGCACTTGATCCTTTGTTAGATCGCCTAAGGGAAACTGAACATGGGCAAGTTGATTTTGGGTGAGCGTATACAGAAAGTAGCTTTGATCTTTGGATTTATCGGCTGCCTTGTATAATAAGTACCGGCCGGTATCGCGATTGTAACGGATGGATGCATAATGGCCGGTGGCAATGTAATCACAACCTAACACTGTGGCCCTATCTAATAGTTCCTGAAACTTTAAATATCGGTTGCAGTCTATGCAAGGATTCGGTGTTAATCCGCATTCATAACACCGTACGAATTTATCCATCACCATATTCAGAAATCGTTGCTTGAAATTAAATACATAAAAGGGGAGACCCAGCCGATGTGCAACGGCTCTGGCATCTTCAACATCTTCCAGGGAACAACATGTACTTTCGGCCTCATCGGGTGCATTATCAAACAGACGCATAGTGGCACCGATGCAGCTATAACCCTGTTGTATCATTAAATGGGCAGCTACGGAACTGTCCACACCGCCGCTCATGGCGATAAGTGCCTTTTTGCCCTCCATATCCGCACCTCCTTTTTTATGCAACAATTTTACCACAGGGTTATACAAAAATCAAATGGGAATCCCTAGGATCGGTTATGTTAACTAGTAATGGAAAAAAGTTCACAGAATACCCACATATGTGGGATAATCTAGCAATATTGTAATAAATTGGCACAGGAAAAGGTTACAAATATGTAATTTTTTAAGAAAAAGGGTTGCAAAGGGTATAATCCTTTGGTATAATGACGACGAATGAGTTTTGAAAGGAGTATGTGCGCGTGATGAAAAGAATCGTCAGTCTGATTGCGTCGCTGGTGTTGGTACTTGGTCTTTTGCCGATCGGTATGATTACTGCAAATGCAGAAGAGGAGACCACGGAAGCTGCAACGGAAGCTTCCACGGAGGAAACAACAGTTCTTGATACAACGGCACCTCAAGAATCTGTTCCAGAAGAGGAAGCGGGATGGAGAGCCAGCAATGCGTGCATCGATGTCCTGAAGAAAGAAGAAGGATTCAGCCAGAAACCCTATTGGGACTATTCTCAATGGACTGTTGGCTACGGCACAAAGTGTCCGGATGACATGCTGGCTTACTATAAAGAGCATGGTATTACAGAAGCAGAGGCAGAGGTCCTGCTTCAGAATCATTTGTCCTTTGTCTATACTGATCTTGTCAGTTTTATGGAGAAAAATTCTCTGACACTGTCTCAAAATCAGTTTGATGCATTGGTGCTGTTTTCTTATAACTGCGGTACCGGCTGGTCTTTTGACGCAAATGGCACGCTTTATAAGGCAATTATAAACGGAGCAACCGACAATGAAATTATTCGGGCATTTGCACTTTGGTGCATTGCCGGCGGTGAGGTAAAGGACTTCTTGTTGCGTCGTAGACTGTCTGAAGCAAATATGTATCTGAATAATACATATTCACAAACACCTCCCAGTAATTACTGCTATGTTTTCTATGATGGAAATGGCGGGTCTGTAAGTCCGAAAAGTCAGGGATATGACTCCGATCTGACAGCGGCAATTTATCCCATTCCTACTTACGCCGGATACACATTCCAAGGGTGGTTCACCCAGGCAACCGGCGGCACAAAGGTTGCGGTGCTGGATGCAAGTGTAAAAGGTTTTACACTCTACGCTCAGTGGAAGGATGCCAATGGCGCTCCGCCGTCTAACAATCAGCAATCGACCAATGTGAAGGTTACGGTTACAGAAGACAACGTTAACCTGCGCAAAGGACCCGGAACAAATTATACTATTGTTGGAACAGCCAATAAGGGCAATCAATATACCATTACAGCTGTTGCTACCGGCAGTGGCTATACCTGGGGTCAGTTTGACGGCGGCTGGATTTGCTTGAAGTATACCAACTATGATTCTGTGAAGGATTCCGGCACACCGGACACAACCGAGCCGGAAGAAACCAAACCTACAGAACCGGCACCTACTACACCTACCGAACCTACTACACCTACCGAACCTACGACACCTGCTGTTACGGGAACGGTGAAGGCTAACGGCGGTTTGAGTGTGCGGACAGGCCCGGGTACTGGCTACGGTGTTGTTCGCTATGCGGCAAACGGCAGCAAGGTTGAAATCCTGGAACAGAAAACAGTTGGCGCTATGACATGGGGCAAGATCAAAGACGGTTGGATCAGTATGAAATATGTAGTTTTGGATTCTGCATCTGCTGATAAGCCTTCTACAGATAATGCCGGAACTAGTCAGCCCGCAACTGGCTCTGCTGGTGTAGTAAATGCGGTCGGCGGACTTCGGGTTCGCAGCGGGGCTGGCGTTGGCTATTCTATCGTGAAGACCCTTGCTAATGGCACTGCTGTTACGGTTACAGAAACCAAGACTGTTGGTAGTACTACATGGGGTAAAATTGCTGACGGCTGGGTTTGCATGGACTATGTAAAACTTGGAGCAAGCAGCGGAAATACCGGAAGTTCCGGAACTGGCAACCAAACCACAACAACTACGAAGTCCGGTACGGTAAAGGTTAACGGAGCTCTTTGTATTCGCACTGGAGCCGGCACATCCTTTGCTGTTTGCGGATATTTGAGAAATGGCGATAAGGTCCAAATTACCGAAACAAAAACAGTTGGTGCGACAGTTTGGGGCAAGGTTGCTAACGGCTGGATCTCCATGGACTATGTAGTTGTAAGCGGCAGCGAATCAACCGGAACATCAACCGCAAAAACAGTTACAGCAAGCTGCTTGTGCGTCCGTAGCGGCGCCGGTACAGCCAACAAGATTGTTGGCTACCTGTATAGCGGCAGCAAGGTAACGATTTTGGAAACTACTACAGTTGCGGGTGTTACCTGGGGTAGAATTTCTACTGGCTGGATCAGCATGCAATATGTAAAGTAATACTTGTTAGCGGCATTTGCTTATCGCGGATGCCGCTAAGTTCTTGTATTTAGATAGAACCAACCGAGGGTGATGCCCTGAGGTTTTTTGCAAATTACGAACCTACGGTTTCAAAAGAATGTCGTAAGGATTGCTTTTTTAACAGCATAGCATAAATGGAGGAAAGAGTTTAAAAAAAACCAAACAATTTCCAAAATTGTACTTGCAAAATTGGAAATATAGTGGTAGAATTGTAATAGTCATAGGTAGTACTATAGTTATACCCATTTGTAGGATCGTATTCCTGCACCATACCTAAGGAGAGATTTCTCAATGAATACCAAGCGTTTACTTACAATACTTCTGGCGTTGGCTATGATGTTAGCGCTGTGTGCTTGCGGCAACGATGCAGGCCAGGACACCACAGCAACCACATTGGAATCTACTGCTGCAACGACACAGCCTGTTGTAACAACCGTTGCAGCGGAACCTTCTTATACAGTTAAGGTTGTGGACGGAGGCGGCAATCCCATTGCCGGTGCGTATGTCCAGCTTTGCTTGGAGACATGCACGCCTGCTGTAACCGATGAAAATGGTGTAGCTTCCTTTTTTAATATGGAAGATGCAAACTACGATGTGAAGCTTATGGCAATGCCCTCCGGTTATGAATATGCAACCGGGGAAGAAGTATTCCACTTTGCTTCCGGATCCAATGAGCTGACCATTACCTTGAAGGCTGTCGCCTGATTACATACGCCTCTGATGAGGCAACCGTTTCTTTGGAAAACTCCTGAAGGTTATAAGCTGGAAGGGAAGTGCAGGGCGGGGGCTTGCTCCCGCCGCGTAGCGGGACCTGCGTGATTATTGCCGCCCACAATTAATCACATTCTCCACCCCAAAACAGGTGGTGGTGAGCCCTCATCCTGCACCTGCTTAATTGCTTGTAACATTCCGGGTTTTTATAGGTTGAGAGACCAAATCATTATTAGGAGGAAAAACGAATGAAGAGAGCATTATCTCTGATCATTGTTTTCACAATGATCCTTTGCATGATCCCCTTTAGTGCTTTTGCAGCA
>JAZRNS010000038.1:0-9753 GCA_045648245.1 Faecousia sp.
ATAGTTCGTCGAACTGCCTAAAAAATCCTTATATCAAAAAATGCGTCTTACTACCCGTATAGGTGCATATATTGCGGAATACCTTTTAATAATTCTCTAAAAAGTTAGAAAAATTCCGGAAATTGAGTGTTTTTGTACAAAAACAATAAGGACGGTTACTCTATCAAAGTAACCGTCCTTTATTGGTACGCTGGAAGGGACTCGAACCCCTGACCTACTGGTTCGTAGCCAGTCACTCTATCCAACTGAGCTACCAGCGCATACCGCGTTTTCCAACGCGCTTGCATATAATAGCACAAGGGAAAATAAAATGCAAGTCTTTTTTTCAAAAAATGTGAAAAATTTCAGACAGGCTGTGTTGCACCGGTTTTTTTAGCAGACAATCTGCCAATTCCTATACCCAACATCAGTACGATCCATGCAGCCGCAGTGAAGCCAATGATATAAATAAACAGATTGATGGGGAAAGGGATCGCCTCGTGTACAAGGCCGTATACAGGCAGGGTGCATTCCCAGTAGGGACTGACAAAGAACATGTTAAACTCTTCTTTTAGTCCGGCAATATGTGCAACTTCATTCATTACGGTAGCTAATATAACACATACGGTAAATACAGGAACTGCTTTTAAAACCGTTCTGTGCGTGCGTTCTACATATCCGGTAGCCAGCAGGTAAATACCCAGTACCACCATGGAGCCATGGCAGATCATGGTTTGGATGTTAATGCCGATGGTACGGATAAATACATCGCCGGGATAGAACATCACACAAAGCCCTGCAAACAGGGAAAAAGTTGCCAGATAGCTGCATAAAGCTTTGTGAAGTTTTCCTTTGGTCAATGCGGCCAGTAATCCCACATACATAGGGGTGGAGCAGAATTGGAAGGGGAAAGCATACCATTGAAAATCAAAGGTAATGCCGTTTGTATAAGAAAAGGAATAATTGATCTGCTTGTAAATCTCCAACGCAATCACAATTAGGGAAGTCCATAAAAGGACGGCACGCGTTTTTTCTTTATAATACCGGCAAAAGTACAAGGTGGCAAATACTGTGATTCCCAGCCAAAGCAAATGAAACCAGCCAAATAATCCGGGCGTTTTCATGGAAGCGTCCATTACTCGCAGAATGGATTGAAGAAATTTCATATCGAAAGCCTTCTCTCTTTGTATCTGTCTATCATAAGTATATTATCACAGATAGAGAAAATTGACAAGTGTTTTACCCTGTAGTAAAATGAGAAAAAATCAACGGAGGGTGGTGTCCGAATGCTTGCTAAATTGCCGGAAGCTTTACTGGGCTGGTATGAACAGAATAAGCGCCCGCTGTCCTGGCGGGAGGACAAGGACCCTTACCACATTTGGTTGTCTGAAATCATGTTGCAGCAGACCCGAGTAGAAGCTGTGAAGGGTTATTATACCCGATTCCTTGCTGCGATCCCCACAGTAGAAGCCTTGGCACAGGCGGATGATGCGCTACTTCACAAGCTATGGGAAGGGCTGGGATATTACAGCCGTGTTCGGAATCTCAAAAAGGCAGCCGTTATGATCGTAGAAAAGCATTCAGGCAAATTCCCTGAGGAATATGCGCAGGTTCTGGACTTGCCGGGAATCGGTGCATACACAGCCGGAGCGATCTGTTCCATAGCATTCAACCAGCCTGTGCCTGCAGTAGACGGCAATGTTCTTCGCTTGTACAGCCGCCTGACCGACGATCCTACACCCATCGATTCTCCGTTATATAAAAAAGAAGTGCAGCAGGCGCTGCAGCAGGTCTACCCTGAACAGGCAGGGGATTTTACCCAGGCGTTGATGGAGTTGGGCGCAACAATTTGCGGACCGAACCGAAAGCCGGATTGCCATATTTGTCCTTGTAACGATTTTTGTTTGGGCTATAAAAACGGAACTGCGCACAATCTGCCTGTAAAACTACCGAAGAAGCCCCGCAAACAGGAAGATATAACCCTGTTTATCCTTTCTTGCAATGGTAAGTACGCGCTGCAGAAGCGGGAAGATCGAGGCCTTCTTGCTAATTTATGGGAATTTCCCAATGTTTCCGGTAAGCTATCTGCAGAGGAAAGTTTGACAGAAGTGGAGCGAATGGGCGTAAAACCGAGAGATATTATGGCGCTGGTGGAGAAAAAACATATATTTACCCATATTCAGTGGAATATGTATGGTGTATATATGGAGGTTTCCAATCCTTCCGGACCGTTCATATGGCTTACTGGGGAACAGATTCGCAAAAAAGCAGCATTACCGACCGCGTTTCGTCAGTTTATGCCGACGGACAAGGAAAAACAAATTTAATAAAGAAATATGAAAAATAATGTTTGACAAATGAGGTAATTGCCTATATAATAGCTTAGCACGACTACGAGGAGGGGGATACTATGCTACTTGGACTGTCTAAGATTATCGACCGTCCCGGCGAGAGTATCGACTTTTCTGTTCGTGTAGATCTGAGCGATCTTCAGTATGGTACGAGCTATCCGGTGTCTGAGCCGGTGCTGGCAAACGGCATTGTGCGCAATACAGCCGGTGTGCTGGTTATGACCGGTTTGATCCAAACCTGTCTGCACGGTGTTTGCGACCGTTGCGCTACGGATTTTCTGCGGGATGTAGAAATTCCCTTAGATGTAGTGCTGGTTGATGCGCTTTCCAACGAAGAAAACGAAGATGAATGGGTGTTCCCTCTGGAAGGCGACAACGCCAACTTGGAAGAAATTGTGCGGACGGTGTTCGTGCTGAATGTGGATTCCAAGATGCTGTGCAAGGAGGATTGCGAAGGTATTTGCTGCCGATGCGGTAAGAACCTGAACGATGGTCCTTGCGGTTGCCAAAAAGAGCTTGATCCCCGCTTTGCTGCTTTACGGCAGCTTCTCGATAAGTAAGTAAAAGAAATGCTGTAAAAGCAGTTTGACCAAGGAGGTGTCATCCATGGCTGTTCCTAAGTGTAAAGTGTCCAAGGCCCGCCGCGATAAGCGCCGTGGTTCCAACTGGAAGCTGTCTGCTCCCAGTGTAGCGGTTTGCTCCAAGTGTGGTGAGCCCGTCATGCCCCATAGAGCATGCAAGGCTTGCGGCAACTACAATGGCCGTCAGGTTCTGGCTGCCAAGGCTGACTAAGGCAGGAAAAACAGGGGAAGGCACATTCGCCTTCCTCTTTTTCCGTTTTCTCAGCGGATCTTTTGCTGCAAGACGACCTTTTGACGGCTTTGAAATACAAGGAGTATGTCTACAGCCGTCAACACTCGTCTTGCAGCAAAATCTCTCGCTGAGCGTGCTGGATCATTTGCTGCAATACGACCTTTTGACGGCTTTGAAATACATGGAGCATGTCTGCTGTTTAGGCGATATATCCTTCATTGAGCGCTATTGCCGACCAGCCCATAAGCCGGCGTGGCAATCTTCGGATAAACAAATACAGGAAATGGTTAATTTTTGTTGATTTGCCAATCCTTTTGTGTAATAATATATTTATGTGTTTCTAACGGAAAGGAGTGTTTCCTATGGCGAAGCCTTTGGTTGCGATTGTTGGACGCCCCAATGTTGGCAAGTCTATGCTGTTTAATAAGCTGACGGGACACCGAACCTCCATTGTTGAGGATACCCCCGGTGTAACCCGGGACCGAATTTACGGCGACTGTGAGTGGTGTAACCGTACCTTCTCATTGGTGGATACCGGTGGTATTGAACCGGGCACAGATAGCGATATGCTGAAATTCATGCGTCGTCAGGCTGAGATTGGTATTGAACTGGCAGACTGCATTATCATGGTTGTGGACGTGCGTTCCGGTGTAACGGCTGCTGACGAGGATGTGGCCACCATGCTGCGAAAGTCCGGTAAGCCGGTTGCTTTGGCAGTAAATAAGTGCGACTCCATTGGTCCAATCAATCCCGATGTATATGAATTCTACGGTTTGGGTATTGGCGACCTGTTCGAGGTATCTGCTGTTCACGGTCATGGTACCGGCGATCTGCTGGATTGGTGTCTTGAGCAATTCCCTGAAGATTATGAGGAACAGGAAGAGGACGATACCATTAAGGTTGCCATCGTTGGCAAGCCCAATGTGGGAAAATCCAGCCTCTTGAACCGGATTCTTGGTGAAGAGCGTGTGATTGTGTCCAATGTGGCAGGCACTACCCGGGATGCGATCGACTCGGAATTTGAAAATGAAACCGGCAAAT
The DNA here is from genome assembly GCA_045648245.1 of Faecousia sp. Taxonomy (GTDB): domain Bacteria; phylum Bacillota; class Clostridia; order Oscillospirales; family Oscillospiraceae; genus Faecousia. The sequence continues at coordinate 4,185 of JAZRNS010000038.1, forward strand.
ACTGCTTTATCGATACTGCCGGCATGCGCCGCAAGAGCAAAGTGGATGACATGATCGAGCGCTATTCCAACATGCGCACCATCAATGCGATTGAGCGTTCTGATGTATGCTTGATCCTGATCGATGGCAACGAGGGCGTAACCGAACAGGATACTAAGATTGCAGGTCTTGTCCATGAAGCCGGTAAGGCAGCGATCATTGTTGTGAACAAGTGGGACGCTGTGGAAGATAAAGAAACCAACACCATGCGGGATAAAGAGGCTGCTGTGCGTGATGGTCTGAGTTATATGCTTTATGCGCCAGTTGTGTTCCTTTCAGCACTCACCGGTTCCCGTGTGGACAAGCTGTTCCAGGTTATTCAGGATGTGCATAAGCAGAACACCAGCCGCATTACTACCGGCGCGCTGAACAGTGTGCTTGCAGACGCCACAGCCCGTGTACAGCCGCCTACGGACAAGGGTCGCCGCCTGAAGATCTACTATATGACCCAGGCAGGCACAAAGCCGCCCCACTTCGTTATTTTTTGTAACGATGCCCGGCTTTTCCATTTCTCCTATCAACGGTATCTGGAAAATCAGATTCGGGAAGTCTTTGGGCTGAAGGGCACACCGGTGCGTATTACCATTCGTCAAAAGGGCGACAAGGAGGAGTAATTATGTGGTTTTCCTTGCTGATCACCTTGCTGGTGGGCTATATGCTGGGAAATTTGAACGGCGCTGTTTGTATGTCTGCACTGATGCACGATGATGTACGCACTCACGGAAGTGGAAATGCCGGTCTTACAAACTTTATTCGCAATTATGGCGCGGGCAAGGCTGCCTTTGTGATCCTGATCGATGCAGGCAAGGCAGCGCTGGCATGTATGGCAGGCGGATTGCTGCTGCAGCCCTATTTTGATTTTGTTACCGGTGCAGCCATTGGCGGCTTGGCAGTCATGCTGGGACACGATTTTCCTGCACTGCTTGGCTTCAAAGGCGGAAAGGGCATCTTGAGTGGCTTGTTTGTTGCGCTGTCCGTTGATTGGCGCATCGCCCTTCTGATTTTGGCTGTATTTGCAGTTGCATACCTGCTGACCCAGTATGTGTCCCTTGGCTCTGTATTGGCAGCAATTACTTTCGCGGTATCCTTTGTTGTGTTTTATCATGATAATCTGACAGTTATGCTGTGCGGTGTGGTTATGGGTACCCTTACGGTGTTTATGCACAGGGGTAACATTGTTCGCCTGCTCAAAGGACAGGAGCGAAAGACCAATCTGTTCAAAAAATAAGAAATCGGGTGTCTGATGCTGACACCCGATTTTCATATGCAAACAAAAAACGCCACTGCAAAAGCAATGGCGTAATTACTTGGAATTAGACAGCACGCTCAACCTTGTTGGAACGGAGGCATCTGGTACAAGCGTACACATGGCACGGAGTACCGTTAACAATGGCCTTGATCCGCTTAACGTTGGGTTTCCAAGTACGGTTAGACCGTCTGTGGGAGTGGGAGACCTTAATACCAAAGGTAACACCCTTGCCGCAATAATCACACTTTGCCATTCACTGCACCTCCTATCCGCTATGATGGCACGCTAAAATCACGCCTGCAAACAGGCGCTTAGATATGATAGCAGAGTTTTATTCAAAATGCAAGTGTTTTTTGCAAAAATTTTTTCTTTTTTAAAATATTGTTGATATTGCTTCCTATTAAGGCTATAATGGGCTTAAAGAAAAGGGGTGCAACCTATGTTTAATATGTATAGCGTACCGCTGACTACTTTGGTACGGGAATTTAATTTAGAGATACTGCATGCCTCCACAGACTATGAAAAAATACAGATCACTGTGGAAGATGTTGCCCGCCCGGGTATGCAACTTGCCGGATATTTTGACCACTTTGAGCCTATGCGCCTGCAGGTCATGGGCAATGTAGAGCTTAGCTACCTGCAAAAACTTTCTGCCGCAGAACGAACCATTACCTTCGACAGACTCTTGTCCTATAAGGTGCCTGCACTTCTGATTTCCAGAAATAAAACACCGGATCCCCAGTGCCTGGAAATGGTAAAAAAACACGACATCACCCTTCTGCGCAGCCAGGAGGCTACCTCTACGATCGTTTCTACGCTCATAGCTTATCTGAAGGACGCCCTTGCACCTCGTATTACCCAGCATGGTGTACTGATGGAGGTGTACGGTGAGGGGTTGCTGGTCATTGGTGAAAGCGGTATGGGTAAAAGCGAAGCAGCGGTTGAGCTTCTAAAGCGCGGACACCGATTGATTGCTGACGATGCAGTAGAGATCCGCAAGGTTTCCGGTACATCTTTAGTGGGTACTGCGCCGGATCTGGTGCGTAACTATGTGGAACTGCGTGGTATCGGTATTGTAAATGTGGCAAAGCTTTTTGGTATGGGTGCAATCCGTACAGAAAATCAAATCGATCGGGTAGTTAACATCGTTCCCTGGAACAACCAAACGGTCTATGACCGCATTGGATTGGAAGAGGAATATACAGAAATTCTGGGCGTGAAAGTGCCTATGTACACTATTCCCATCACCCCTGGCCGTAATCTGGCGGTGATTTTGGAGGTTGCCGCTATGAGCAGCCGTCAGCGAAAAATGGGTTATAACCCGGCACAGGAATTTTCTGAACAGATTGATCGCCACTATCAGCAAAAGGTTGAAGAACAGGGATTATGAAGGAATTTACTATCAGTCAGAATGATGCAGGACAGCGGCTGGACCGTTTTTTGAGTAAAGCAGTTCCGCTTTTGCCTGCATCCCTTGCCCAAAAATATATCCGCATTAAGCGAATCAAATGCAACGGCGCCCGGGCAGAACGGGATACCCGGTTGAAAGCCGGGGATGTGCTTCAGTTATATATTAATGATGAATTTTTTGAAACACCCCGGGAAGACAACGCCTATTTAACCGTTGCCACTCCAAAAATTAATATTGTATATGAAGACGAAAATATTCTGTTGGTTGATAAACGACCGGGCATCGCGGTTCATCCCCACGACGGCGCAGAATACGGCAGAACCTTGATCGATCATATTCAGGCATACCTTTATCAGAAACGGGAGTGGAGTCCCCGGGGGGAGAATTCCTTTGCCCCTGCTTTATGCAATCGGATCGACCGGAATACCGGCGGAATTGTGATCGCGGCAAAAAATGCAGAGTCTCTGAGAATCCTGAATCAAAAGATCAAAGACCGGGAACTGGATAAGCGCTATCTTGCCATTGTAGAAGGTACACCGAAGCCCAGGGATGGAAGCCTGAAGGGATATTTATTCAAGGATGCCAAGAAAAACCGTGTCTTTGTAACAGACACACCCCAAACAGGTGCAAAAACCTGTCAAACCAACTATAAGACCCTTGCCACGAAGGGAGGTCTATCCTTGGTGGAATGTGAACTGATTACCGGCAGAACCCATCAGATCCGCGCCCAGTTTGCCCATGCAGGACACCCCCTGCTAGGCGACGGCAAGTATGGTAAGCTGGATAAGAAATTTGACCGAACATATCAGGCGCTGTATTCCTATAAGCTAATGTTCTGCTTTACAACGGATTCCGGATGCCTTGCGTACCTGAACGGAAAGTCCTTCCGCGTGGATAAGGTAGACTTTGCAGAACAATATTTCCCTGACGTAAATGTATGAAAAGGGGTCTGTTGTAAAATACAAAAAATGATCGATAGCACTTGTAGGGGCGCACATTGATCGCCCACGGGCGCAAAATGTGCGCCCCTACATCTACCATCGAAAGACTATTCCCACAAAAAGAATGGGTCTGTTGCAAAATTGTGCATTTTGCAACAGACCCTTGCCTATTCAATATGAGAATGATGATTGATATGATCTTCGCAGTAGCAATGATAGCCCTGGCACCGGGAGCAGTAACGGAACTCCAGTTCCGGGTTGCTAACATCCGTTCTGCCGCAAACCTCACAGCAGTGATTATAAGGCGTTTTTGGTTTTGCGACAGTAGCCTGATAAGAACCGGCATTGGGGAAGGGGATCGTGCCTGTTTTCTTTGCCGACCGCTTCCGGAACAATCGTGTAAAGTTCACGCGCCAGCTCAGAGGGATCACATTGGCAACATCCCGGCCAAAGAACAGGAAGTAGTTCGCGATCGCCACCAGCGGGAAGAAATTGTAGGGAAACTGCAATGTGAACACAGGAATCAGGGTCAATCCCAAATCCAGCAAAGCAAAGATCCATGCCTTTACCGGAATAATAAAGAGCAACAGGAAGTGGGCGTTGGGATATAAAGTAGCATAGCCAAGGAACAGACTTAAATTCAAGTAATATACATCTGCCCAGGTGTTGAAGATTAGGGCATAGATATCCATCAGGACGATACCGGTAAAGTAAAACAGGTTGAACCGGAAGGTTCCCCATGCATTCTCCATTGCCCGACCCAAAGAATAATAACAAAACAGGCTAATAGCAACCAATAGCAGATTAGGAGAGCCAGCTCCATATGTGAAGACATAGGTAAACAGCCGCCAGACCTGACCGCGTAAAATGGCATTGCGGTCAAAACATAAAATTCTGTATAAGATATCGCTGCTGTCAAACATGCACATCAGGTACACAATGGCAGAAGCCACCGAAACATAGAGCATCAGATTGGGAATACCCTTGTGCCGGTTTTGATAGCAGAATCGCTCAAAGCGATTTCGTAAACCCTTCATGGACTCAACTCCTCATTAGAATAAACATATCATACTCCTTTTTTTGGAAAAAGTCTATAAAAGAATTGTGAATTTATCATGCGGTTTTCACCCTTTTTAGAAAAAATGATTGACATTTCGGGAGAAAATCGTATAATAAACCCGAACTGCATACAAGCCTTATCAAGAGTGGTGGAGGGAACGGCCCGATGAAACCCGGCAACCTGCATATGTGTGGTGCTAAATCCGGCGGCAACGACAGATGAGGATTCGATAGAGCGCACATCGAATCTTCGGTGTGTGCGTTTTGTTTTTGTGCACGCTTGCGAATAATTGTCATTGCTTAGCTGTCTTTTTAATGCTATGCGTCATAACTAAAAACTCGAAATACACAAAGTATTCCTTCGTTTTCAGTTACTTGCCTTGCATTAAAAATCCGAGCAAATCAAAAGACAATTCTTCACTTCGCGAGCACATTTTTCAGATGAAGTATACATTAGGAGGAAAAAGAAAAATGGAAAAAAGATTGTTTACTTCGGAATGTGTTACCTGCGGACATCCTGACAAAGTGGCAGATGCGATTTCTGATGCGATATTGGACGCATGCCTTGCACAGGACCCTGCTTCCCGTGTGGCATGTGAGACAATGGTTACCACAAACTTTTGTCTGATTTGCGGTGAAATTACTACCAAGGCAGTTGTGGACTATGCTGCCATTGCCCGGGAAACTATTCGTAAGATTGGATATGTTTATCCGGAAGATGAATTCTGTGCAGATACGGTTGAGATCCTTTGTAAGGTACATACCCAGTCTGCCGATATTGCATTGGGTACCAATGATGAGGTTGGTGGTGCTGGTGATCAGGGTATGATGTTTGGCGGTGCTTGCACCCAGACAGCGGAATTGATGCCC
>JAZRNS010000039.1:0-7406 GCA_045648245.1 Faecousia sp.
GAGCTTCTTAACGTCCTGTGCAGTAAAAGCCATTTTCGTAGTCCTCCTGTTTGTAATTACTCAGCAGCGGGTTCTTCCACTTCGGCAGCGGCGTTGTCTTCGCCCTGACGGCCTTCGATGGCTGCGCTGGCCATGGTGGCAGCGATCAGGCGGATGGCGCGGATTGCGTCATCGTTGCCGGGGATCACATAATCGATCTCATCGGGATCACAGTTGGTGTCAACGATTGCAACGATGGGGATGTTCAGCTTGCGAGCCTCAGCGATAGCGTTGCGCTCCTTGCGGGGGTCAACGATGAACAGGCAAGCGGGCAGCTTCTTCATTTCCTTAACACCGCCCAGGTACTTCTCCAGCTTCTCGATCTCAGCCTGCAGGCCGATAACTTCCTTCTTGGGCAGCATTGCGAAAGTGCCATCCTCTTCCATCTTCTTCAGCTGAGCCAGACGGTCGATACGGCTACGCATGGTGCGGAAGTTGGTCAGCATACCACCCAGCCAACGGGAGTTGACATAGTAGCCACCGCAGCGAGCTGCTTCTTCCTTGATAGCGTCCTGTGCCTGCTTCTTGGTGCCGACAAACAGGATGTTGCCACCGTTTGCAGAGATCTCACGAACAAAGTTGTAAGCCTCTTCCAGCTTCTTAACGGTCTTCTGCAGGTCAATGATGTAGATACCGTTACGCTCGGTGTAGATGTAGGTAGCCATCTTGGGGTTCCAACGACGGGTTTGGTGGCCGAAGTGCACGCCGGCCTCCAGCAGTTGCTTCATAGATACGACAGACATTTTGATTTTCTCCTTTTGTTTTTTCCTCCACCCCGTTCATCTCGCACTGCCCGCTTCTTTCGAAGCACTTGGGGGTACGATCACCGGGTGTGTGAAGTAGATTACTATGGGCATAATTCGCCCATGCCGAATTATTATACAGGAATGCAGTCTATAATGCAAGTGTTTTTTTCTAATTTTTTCAAGTTTTTTTAGAATAAACGCCCTATTTTTCGCCGCGGCACCCGGCAATCGTCTGGTTTGATGTCCACCAGCACAATATCCGGCCCGATCCGGCGAATACAGCTCCAGGGAATCACAAAATCATCCCGGCTGCCCCACAGACCCAGTATCCGGCAGGGTCCGGGTACGATCAGCGCGGTCAGCCGTCCCTCCGGCAGCTCCACGCAGGCATCGCTCACAAATCCCAGCCGTCTTCCGTCGCTGACGCAAATAACCTCTTTCCAATGCAGCTGAGAAAACCTTACTGCCATACCCATACCTCCAGACACAGTTTTCTCAATTCTATGGGATAATGCCCCTGGGTATGCTTGAAATTTCTGTTTATCGGGGTGTAGGGGCGGTCTGCGACCGCCCGCGGACGACCACAGGTCGCCCCTAGGCCCTTTATGACACAGTAAAGGCTTTGCGCATGGTGCTGATGGCACCCTTTTCCAGGCGGGATACCTGTGCCTGAGAAATGCCCAGCGCCCCCGCCACCTCCATTTGGGTCTTTCCGTCATAAAACCGCAAAGACAAAATCTGCTTTTCCCGGCTGCTCAATCCCTGAAAGGCATTGCGCAAGCAGATTCGCTCCAGCCAGTTCTCGTCAGTATTGCGGGTGTCCCGCACCTGATCCATAACCGTTAAGGGGTCGCCGCCGTCGGAATACACCGGATCGTACAGGCTTACCGGTGCGCACACTGCATCCAATGCCTCTGCCACATCTGCCTGGGGGATCTGCAACTGCTTTGCAATTTCCTCTAAGGTCGGCTCCCGCCCCAACTGAATCAGCAAATTTTCCTTGCACTGCAAAACCCGGTATGCCACATCCCGAATAGACCGAGAAACCCGAATTGCCGAATTGTCCCGCAGGTAACGACGAACCTCGCCTGCGATCATAGGCACTCCGTAGGTACTAAAGCGCACCTGCTTGTCCGGGTCAAAATTGGCAATAGCCTTTATCAGGCCAATACAGCCCACCTGAAACAGATCGTCCGGATTTTCTCCCCGACCGTTAAAACGCTGGATCACCGACAGCACCAGCCGCAAATTCCCCTCGATCAGCTTTTGCCTTGCGGTCTCGTCGCCGTTTTTGGCTTTTTCCAGAAGAACATTCATGTCCGCTTGAGACAAAACTTTCAGCCGGGCGGTGTTCACACCGCAAATTTCTACTTTCCCCTGCATAGGCGCCTCCTGTTTACACAAAGCTGCTAACAGTATTTCCGAACTGGGAAAAATCATACAGCTACCCTTTTTGTGGAAATGTAACAAAGATTTTCGCAGTAGCGGCTTTTGCAACGGTTTTCCGTCGGCTGATTTGGTGAAAATATGAACTTTTTCCTGCAAAACCGGAGAAAAAAAGCCCGAAAAAACAGGTACATAATTCTCAGTTTAACCACCCCTTGCAACCTTTATGCATCCGCTTATGCATTGTGGATAACTGGCGCTGATGGGGTAAAACAGAGGAAATAGCTGTTGAAAACCCCTACTTTTCCACATTTTCCACAGGCTTTTCCACAGGCTTTATCCACAGAGTGTTTGTCGGGGCAATATTCATTTAAGTTGACATAAATTATTTCGACACCTTTTTACAAAAACCCCATTTTTTCGTTGGTCATTATTTCGACTATGCCCTTTTTCTGCTTGAGAAAAAAAGGACTTGACAAGGAAATTTTCCCGTCTTTTTCACCTTCCTAATAATTAAAATGAAAAAAACGAAAAAAAGTATTGATTTTCTGAAACAATCGCGCTATAATTGAAAAACGCATGAGCGAAAATACAGAACAGGAGGTGGAACTATGCCCAACATTAAGTCCTCTAAGAAAGATGTTATTTCGTCTAAGATCGCTTACGAGAAGAACAAGGCCGAGAAGTCTGCACTGAAGACTGCTGTTAAGAAGTTTGAAGCTGCTCTGGTAGATGGTAACCGTGCTAACGCTGAAGAAGCATACAAGGTTGCTGTTAAGAAGGTTGACCAGGCTGTTTCCAGCGGTATTCTGCACAAGAACACAGCTGCCCGCAAGAAGAGCAGCATGACCCTGCAGCTGAACAAGCTGGCCTGAGCTCTCTGAAAATATCTCCTTCCTTGTAACAGGGAAGGAGTTTTTTCATTTTCTGCGGATCCTTTTCCGCAACTGTACATATTGGACACCTTGAAATACACAAAGTATGTCTGTGGTGTCCAATATTTCATTTGCAGCAAAATCTTCTGCTGCATTGGTTGTAGTTCTTTTGCCGCTTATCCTACATCTATAATTTTCAATTTTCCATTTTCAATTTTCAATTTTTCTGTTATAATACAGAAAAACAAAGGGGGTGTATCCATGGCGAAGCTAACCGATCCGATCACGCTGTTAAAGGGCATTGGTCCTGCCCGGGCCAAGCAATTTGCCAGCTTAAATATCTATACCCTCCGGGACCTGATCTGCCATTTCCCCCGATCTTATGAGGACCGCACCCGCCTGATCCCCATTGAAAAGCTGGAAGTAGACCAGCCTGCCTGCTTTAAAGCCACGGTCATGAACACACCCCGTACCAGCCATATCCGCAAAGGGCTGGACTTGACCAAGGTGCAGGTGGCAGACCATTCCGGCAGATTGAATCTGACCTTTTTTAACAACAAATACGCCGCATCTGCCCTGCAGTACGGCAAGGAATATATCTTCTACGGCACCGTGTCCGGTGATTTTATCGGCTACAGCATGACAAATCCCATTTTTGAGACGCCGGACAGTGCGCCCCTGACCACCCGCCGGGTCCTTCCCATTTATCCCCTGACCGCCGGACTGTCCAATGCGGTGGTTTTGCGGGCGGTGCAGGAGGCTCTGCGGCTTTGCGATCCCCCTGAGGAGATCGTTCCCGAAGAGATTCGCAAACAATATGGCATTTTGCCAGCCGAGCGGGCATACTATGCCATTCATCAGCCCGTCTCCATGCAAGAGGCAGAGCTGGCGAAGCGGCGGCTCATCTTTGAAGAATTTTTCGTATTCTCTGCCGGGCTTGCCCTGATGCGTGCCGCCCGAACCGAAAAAAAGACCGCGCCCTACAAAAACACGGATCTGACCGCCTTTTATAATGCCCTTCCCTTCACCCTCACCGGCGCGCAGCAGAATGCCATTGGCGAAATTGTGGCAGATCTGCGCCGCGGCACACCTATGAACCGACTGGTGCAAGGAGATGTGGGCAGTGGCAAGACCATGGTAGCCGCTGCAGCAGCCATTTTAGCCATTCAAAACGGCCATCAGGCGGCGCTGATGGCGCCCACAGAAATCCTGGCAGAGCAGCATTACCAGTCCCTTTACCGATTGCTGACACCCCTTGGGCTGCAGCTGGGACTGCTGACCGGCTCCATGAAGGACAAAGAGAAAAAGGCTGTCAGGGCCGCATTGGCCGACGGCAGCATCGACTTGGTGATTGGCACCCACGCGCTGATTACCGATGCCACCGTATTCAACGATCTGGGACTGGTGATTGCTGACGAGCAGCACCGTTTCGGTGTAGCGCAGCGCTCCAAGCTGTCGGCCAAGGGACAGGACCCCCACCTGCTGGTGATGTCCGCCACCCCCATCCCCCGCACCCTGGCGCTGATCATGTACGGGGATCTGGAGGTATCCATTTTGGACGAACGTCCCCCCGGGCGGGAGGATGTGGATACCTTCCTTGTGAATGAATCTTACCGTCCCCGGATCAACGCCTTTATCCGCAAGCAGGTGGCTGAGGGGCACCAATGCTTCGTAGTGTGCCCCGCGGTGGAGGAAAACGAAGAACTGGGCATCAAAGCTGCTGAAGTTTGGGCACAGACCCTGCAGCAGACTGTATTCCCGGATCTGCGGGTGGCGCTGCTCCACGGCCAGATGAAGGGCAGCGAAAAAGAGGGCATTATGGCCGCTTTTGCACGCGGTGAGGCAGATATTTTGGTAGCCACCACCGTTATCGAAGTGGGCGTGGATGTGGCAAACGCCACTTTGATGGTCATTGAGGACGCGGACCGATTCGGTCTTTCCCAGCTCCATCAGCTCCGTGGCAGAGTGGGACGCGGCAGTGTGAAAAGCTACTGCATCCTAACCTCCCAAAGCCGAAACGCCGAGACACTGAACCGCATCAAGGCCTTCTGCAAAACCAACGACGGCTTTCGCATTGCGGAAGAAGACTTGAAGATGCGTGGTCCCGGTGATTTCTTCGGCTCCCGGCAGTCCGGTCTGCCCGCCTTCCGTGTTGCTGATCTGAGCATGGATCTGCAGACGCTGAAAGATGCGCAAGCCGCTTCGGCTGCATGGATCGAACAATTCGGAACCGCAGACACCCCGGAGGCACAGGCCCTGCGCGGGCGCATTGGCGACCTGTTTACCCGGGCAGAAGGAACCATGAACTAAGAAATGCTCTCCGATCGTCTTCGGAGAGCATTTTTATATCCTTTTTTAACCCTTGGGCAGAATCGAAGCAATCCCCTGCTGCAGGGTTTCTCTATCGATCATGCCTGTATAACGTTTCACCAGATAGCCTTCTGCATCGATAAAATAAGTGGCAGGAATGGAATTGATTCGGTATGCATAAACGGCAGAATAATCCTTGTCGTAGTACACCGGGAAGGTGTATCCCTGCTTGGCAATGTAGGCAGAAGCAGTTTCCACCGTCTCCTGGGTGCCATCGGTCAGATTGACAAACAGGAACTGCACCTGTTCGCCCCAAATATCATATTCTGCCTGGAAATCCGGCAGCTCCGCCTTGCAGGGCGGACACCAGCTGGCCCAGAAGTTCAGCACCACCGGCTTACCCAGAAAATCCGACAGTTTAACAGGGTTGCCGTCCTTGTCGTAGGCAGTAAAATCCTTCGCCAGGTATCTTTTTTCCTCGGTAGGAGGGGTGGTGGGCTCAGTGGGTTCGGTGACAGGGGTCGTAGTAGGTACAGCGGTCGTGGGTGCCGCGGTTGTAGCAGGCGAAGCGGTGGTGCCAGTCTTAACGGTAGTACCGGTGCTGCCCTCCGGATTTCGATCGCAGCCTGCCATGGCCATCAGCAAGAAAATTGCCAGGATAACAGCTGTCAGTTTCTTCATTTTTCTTCCTCTTTCCCATATGGATTCTTAGCAATTCACTCCGGAGAACACTCCGGAGTGAATAGAAATTACACTTCCTTGCCCTCTTCCAGCAGATCGGCCAGGGTAATGCCTTCAAAGAAATCGTCGATCATCTTCTCCAGGCGTTCCCACATGGGCATAGCCTTACAGCAGGTGGGGCGGCTGCAGCCCTGGCTGGTACAGGTCACGGGTGCCAAATTGCCCTCGGTCAGCTTCAGGATCGCGCCAACGGTATAGTCAGCGGCAGGTCGGTTCAGGCGATAGCCACCACCCTTGCCGTGGACCGCGTCCACAAAATTTGCTTTGGAGAGAATCGCCATGATGGATTCCAGATACTTCTGGGAAATATCCTCTTCCTCAGCAATCTGCTTGAGGGGCACAAATTCTTCCCGATCCTTTAAGGCCAGACCCACCATCACCCGCAGGGCGTAGCGTCCTTTGGTGGATACGATCATAGTTTATTCTCCGTGAACAGCGGCGTGGAGCTCGTCGTGGTCGGTCTCCTTGAACTTGTCGGCATCATAGGGAATACCGTTCTTGTCGAAATAGTCCTTCAGAGCGTTCTTGATAGCCTCCTCGGCCAGCACAGAGCAGTGAACCTTGTGCGCCGGCAGACCGTCCAGCGCCTCGCAAACAGCCTTGTTGGTCAGCTCCATAGCCTCGTGGATAGACTTACCCATGATCATCTCGGTTGCCATGGAGGAAGAAGCGATGGCGCTGCCGCAGCCAAAGGTTTCAAACTTACAACCGACAATGATGTCGTTTTCGATCTTGAGGTAGATCTTCATAATGTCGCCGCACTTGGCGTTGCCGACTTCGCCTACGCCGTCGGCGCCTTCAATGGAACCCACATTCCGGGGGTTCATGAAATGATCCATTACTTTTTCGCTGTAGAGTGCCATAATTTCTATCTCCTAATTACAAAATATATTCTCTTTTGCCGGTCTGCAGGTCACGCCAGACAGGGCTCATATTACGCAGGTACTGCACCACTTCGGGCACGACCTTCAAAATGTGGTCAATTTCTTCCTCGGTGGTGTACTCGCTGAGGGAAAGGCGCAGAGAGCCGTGGGCCACATCGTGGATTCTGCCAATGGCCAGCAGCACATGGCTGGGGTCCAGAGAGCCACTGGTGCAGGCAGAGCCGGAGGAAGCGGCCACGCCCTTCATATCCAGCAGCAGAAGCAGCGCTTCACCCTCGATGCCTTCAAAGCAGAAGCTGACATTGTTGGGCAGGCGGTTGACCCGGTCGCCATTGAGCGCGCAGTGCGGAATCTCAGACAGGCCGGCAATCAGCTTGTCCCGCAGGGCGGCGACCCGGGCAGTGTAGGCATCCAGATTGGCTACG
>JAZRNS010000040.1:0-6980 GCA_045648245.1 Faecousia sp.
AAGACGCTCTGCCAGTGCAGATTCTGCTTTGCAGGACAGACTGGCAGCCTTTTTGCTGTTTATACTGTCGCTCAAGGATTTTACATAGGCCAGTGCCGCAGGCAAAATCTGACGAAGAACCATATCCACACTTGTCAAGGCCTCAATATTAATGATCTTGCAGTAGGACTCCATGTGGATCTCATGGCGGGCCAAAAGTTCGGCTTCTGTAAAAATACCGTGCTTTGTAACCAGTTCAACATTCTTTTGGCTAATATAGGAGGGGAGTGCCTTGGCGGTGGAGGCATGGTTACTCAGACCGCGGCGCAGGGCTTCTTCCTTCCACTGCTGGGAATAACCGTTTCCATTAAAAATGATACGCTGATGATCTGTAAGTGCCTTGCAAACGATTTGATGCAGGGTATCATCAAAGTTGGTTGTGTTCTCCAACTGGTCTGCAAACTTACCAAGCTCTTCAGCCATAATGGTATTGAGCGCAACATTGGTGTCTGCGATAGACTGAGATGAACCCAGCATGCGGAACTCAAATTTGTTACCGGTGAATGCAAGGGGGGAGGTACGGTTACGGTCGGTGGTGTCCTTAGGGATTGAAGGGATTACATCCACACCGATTCGCATCAAGGTCTTCTCGGGGTCGGTATAATTTGTACTGTTAATAATGGATTCTACAACAGCGGTTAACTCATCGCCCAGGAAGATGGAAACGATAGCAGGTGGGGCTTCATGTGCGCCCAAACGATGGTCGTTGCCTGCAGTTGCAACTGTGCAGCGTAGAAAATCCTGATATTCGTCCACACCCTTAATGAATGCAGCAAGAAACAAAAGGAACTGTGCATTCTGACGGGGAGTTTTACCTGGGCTGAACAAATTTTTACCGGAATCTGTTGCCAAGGACCAGTTGTTGTGTTTTCCGGAACCGTATACACCTTTAAAGGGCTTTTCGTGAAGCAGGCAAACCAAATTATGCTTTGCCGCACACTTCTTCATCACCTGCATAGTCAGCTGGTTGGCATCACAGGCGCTGTTTGCGCTGGAATAGATGGGTGCCAGTTCGTGCTGACAGGGCGCAGCCTCATTATGTTTTGTCTTGGACAGAATACCTAAACGCCAAAGCTGTTCATCCAAATCCTTCATAAAGCAGCTAACGCGGTTGCGGATCGTGCCGAAGTAATGGTCGTCCAGTTCCTGACCTTTGGGGGGCAATGCACCAAAGAGTGTACGGCCGGTCAATCGGAGATCTTCCCTTTGTGCATACATATCTCTGGGAAGAATGAAATACTCCTGCTCAGCGCCGACGCATGCCTCTACGCGCTTTGTTTCGTGATCACCGAACAAACGCAAAATGCGCACAGCTTCTCTGGAGACTTCATCAATGGATCGAAGTAAAGGTGTTTTCATATCCAATGCTGCGCCGGTATAAGAGAAGAAGCAGGTAGGTATGTAAAGACTGCCATCACGAACAAAAGCAAATGCAGTGGGATCCCATGCGGTATAACCCCTGGCTTCAAATGTTGCACGCAGACCACCGTTAGGGAAAGAGGATGCATCAGGCTCGCCGCAAACTAAATTCTTTCCGGTAAATTCCATAATGACCTTACCGTTTTCGGCGGGGGTAATAAAGGAATCGTGTTTTTCCGCTGTAATACCGGTCATAGGTTGAAACCAGTGCGTATAATGGGTTGCACCCTTTTCAATGGCCCAAACCTTCATTGCTTCGGCGATAGCATTTGCTACAGGCAATTCCAAGGGGGCGCTTGCTTCGATACATTGCTTCCATGCTCCATAAATTGCAGGGTCAAGGCGCTGCTGCATGACAGTTTCGTTAAACACATCACTGCCAAAGATTTCCGGAACATTTTTCAATACGCTCATAACAAGGCATCCTTTCTTACAGAGTCATAAAATATCTCAATATAAATTTTATGCGATAATGGCGAAAAATGCAAGCATGGAAATGATAAAAAATTACTATATGTATGTTCTGTCTTCTTGTGAATAGTTACGAAGGACACATATGCAAGTTAAAAATGAAATTATTCATTTTGTATATTGCGTTTATTATGGTTTAGGTGTATAGTATAAGCATATTTTAATTTTGAGTTTGAGAGGTTGAATCAAGATGAATGTGTATGCTGCAATGACGATTGAGGAACTGCAGAAGGAATATGTTGCAGTCAACCAGCAGTATGAATTTTGCAAGAACGAAGGTCTGAAATTGAATATGGCGCGTGGTAAGCCTGCAAAAATGCAGCTTGATATGGTCAGCGACATACTCAACACATTGTCTTGTCCAGAGGATTGTGTTGACCATGGAATCGATGTTCGTAATTATGGTGAGCTGGTTGGTATTCCCAGCGCAAGACGCTACTGGGCAGATGTCCTTGATTGTAAGCCTGAGCAAACCTTTATTGGCGGATCTTCCAGCCTGAACTTTATGTTCGATGTAATTTCCCGTGCTTATACCCACGGATTATTGCGCAGCCCCCGTCCGTGGTGCAAGGAAGAATGTGTAAAATTCCTGTGTCCCAGCCCCGGTTATGACCGACACTTCCGCTTAACGGAGTTCTTTGGCGCTGAATTGATTACAATTCCCATGAGAGATGATGGCCCGGACATGGATATGATCGAGGAACTTGTGAAGGACCCTCAGGTAAAGGGAATTTGGTGCGTACCGAAGTACTCCAACCCTGATGGCATTATTTATTCTGCTGAGGTAATCAGCCGTTTTGCAAACTTGAAACCTGCAGCTCCTGATTTTGCAATCATGTGGGATAATGCCTACTGTGTCCATGAGTTTGAGGGCGAGTATGTGCCGTTCCCGGATATTATCCGTTTGTGTGCACAAGCAGGCAGACCGGATATGGTTTATGAATTTGCTTCTACCTCCAAGATCACCTTTGCCGGTTCCGGTATTAGTGTTATGGCAACGTCTGAGGACAATGTTGCATACCTTACGAAATTGTTTAATGTTCAGACAATTTCTCAGGATAAGGTTAACCAGCTACGCCATGTGCGTTTTTTGAAGGATAAGGCCCATACCTTGGAGATTATGAAAGAGCATGCCAAACTGATGGCACCGAAATTCCAAACAGTACTGAAAAAGTTGGATGAGCAGGTTGCACCCTGTGGCTTCGCACGCTGGAATTCTCCTAAGGGCGGTTATTTTGTCAGTCTTTATACAATGCACGGAACAGCAGCCCGTGCTTTAGACCTGTGCAAGCAGGCCGGTGTGGAAATGACCGGTGCCGGTGCAGCATATCCCTATGGCAAGGACCCGTATGACAGCAATATTCGCATTGCACCCAGCCTGCCTCCTGTAGAGGAACTGGAAAAGGCGATGAATGTGTTCTGCACATGCTTGAGGCTGGCAGCTTTGGAAAAGCTGCTTGGGGTTTAATTAGAAAGGAGAAAATTATGGCAACACCTGTAGAATCTTATTATGAAAAACGGGGAAGAATCCTGGTAAAGAATTTGCAGGATCGCCATTTTGAAGCCTACTATTGCCCCAATCGGGAAGCAGCGCTGGATATGGCGTTATCCTTAATTCCTGAAGGCGCAAAGGTTGGTTGGGGCGGTGCGCTTTCTGCAAACCAAATTGGCCTGATTGATGCTGTAAAAACCGGTAATTTCTGCGCCATAGATCGGGAAGTGTATGCTGATCCCAATCAGGCTATGCGTGATTGCCTGCTGTGTGATGTATTCATTACCGGTGCAAACGCTCTGAGCATGGACGGACAGATGGTAAATATTGACGGCACCGGTAATCGTGTTGCAGCAATCGTTTATGGTCCGGAATCTGTGATTGTAATAGCTGGAATGAATAAGGTTGTTGATACCGTGGAGAATGCGGTAGTTCGGGCAAGAACGGTTGCAGCACCCATCAATCAGCAACGGCTTAAGCGTAACACACCATGCATTCAGACCGGTACATGCATGGATTGTAAAAGTGAAGGCTGCATCTGCAATCAAATCCTGATAACAAGACATTGCCGTCCTGTGGGCAGAATTAAATTTATTATTGTTGGCGAAGAACTTGGATTTTGATATGCGATGGGAGGTTTGGACATATGAATAAAGTCCAGGCTTTGTTTCAAAAACACAAGAATATACTGTTATATCTGTTTTTTGGGGCGCTGACTACCCTTGTAGATTATCTTGTATACTTTCCCATGTTTAACTTGTGTCGGCTTTCTGCCGGTGTTAGCAATATAATTGCATGGGCAGTATCTGTTGTTTTTGCATATTTTACAAACAAGCTCTTTGTATTTAAAAGCCTTGATTGGTCCAACAAAACGGTTATACCGGAAATGCTAAAATTCATTGGCTGTCGCTTTGGCTCCGGTTTGTTGGAAACACTTCTCATTGTTTTCTCCGTTGATCTTTTTATGCATGATGGCAATATTATGAAACTGCTTTCTAGTGTAATTGTAGTGGTTCTAAATTACATTGCCAGTAAGTGGCTTGTGTTTCGGAAATAGGCGATTACTATACTTTCTACTTGACCTTTGTGCTACTCTGGATTAGAATAGGGTTAGTATAAATAAAGGGAGTTTATCATGAATACTTCTACTTTTGAGAATTATGAATCCTCAGTGCGTTCATACTGTCGCAATTTCCCCGCGGTTTTTACAAAGGGAAAGGGTGCAATGATGTATGATGAGGAAGGCAACGGTTATATTGACTTCTTCTGTGGCGCAGGTGCGTTGAATTACGGCCATAATAATGACTATATTCTAGGTAAAATGATCGATTACCTGAAGGCTGACGGTATCCTACACGGTATGGATATGTATACCCCTGCAAAACGTGAGTTTTTGGAAACACTTCAAGAAAAGATACTAAAGCCTCGCGGCTTGGATTATAAGGTGATGTGCTGTGGCCCCACGGGAACGAACTCTGTTGAGGCTGCATTAAAGCTTGCCCGAAAGGTAACTGGAAGATCCAATGTTTGGGCGTTTATGGGATGCTTCCACGGAATGACTCTTGGGTCTCTTTCCATGACCACAGAGGCATACGCCCGTGATGCTGCCGGTGTAAGCTTGACGGACTGCACCCACATTCCCGCACCTTATATGTTCCCGGAACTGGATGTGATCGCGTATATGCAGAGAATGCTGGATGATGACCATTCCGGCATTGCAAAGCCTGCGGCACTTGTGATGGAGACCGTACAGGCGGAGGGTGGTATTTACCCCTTTAGTCCGAAGTTTCTGCAGGATTGCCGTAAATTCTGTGATGATAACGATATATTATTGATCGTTGACGATATTCAGGCAGGTTGTGGCCGTACAGGCACATTCTTCTCCTTCGAGCGGGGCGGAATTAAGCCGGATATGGTTACACTTTCCAAGTCTATTGGCGGCATCGGTATGCCGATCGCATTGCTGTTGATTCGTCCTGATAAGGATATTTGGAAGCCTGCAGAGCATAACGGCACCTTCCGGGGCAATCAGCTTTCCTTTGTTGCTGGTAAGGCAGCGCTGGAGTATATGATCGAGCACCAGTTGGATAAGGAGTCTGCACGCAAGGGTGAAATTATTGAAGAATTTATCCGAAATGAGATTCTGCCATTGGATAGCCGTCTTTCTCACCGTGGTATCGGCATGATGTGGGGTGTTGACTGTGCAGAATTGGGCGGTAGCGCCTTTAGCAGTAAGATTATTGCAGCCTGCTTCAAAAGACAGTTGATTTTGGAACGATCCGGTCGAGATAGCAGTGTTGTGAAGCTGATGCCCACCTTGGTTATTGAAGACGATGTGCTTCTGCGTGGCCTTCAGATTGTAAAGGAAGCCTTTGCTGAAGTATTGGCTAACGTATGTTAATGAAATACACCGGCACATGTATCATGTGCCGGTGTATTTATTTGTCAATATAGATTCTCGAAACACGCTTGTTTAACGCACAAATTGCTTCTTCCGTTGCGCCGTGAATGTGTGCAGAGATCTCATCTAAATGGCGATTGTCCCGAATTAACAGAACCTCATCTCCGCTTTGTACACGACCGTCCACAGACAGTAAGGTGATGTCCATAGTAACTGCAACGATGGGGTAGGGTCTATCTCCAATGTAGACAGAGCGCCCAATATTTGTTTTGGAAAAACCGTCGCCAAAACCGATTGGAACAACGGCAATCTTTTCGTTGTTATTTTTTGCCGTGTAGGCGTGGGAATAAGCAACACTTTGCCCTTTCTTTAGCGGATATACTGAAAGCACCTGGCTGGACAAGCTGAAGGTGTTTTCCAAATCTGTGTCATTGGATTCAATACCATAGATGATATTGCCCAAGCGGCAGGCGTTGCAGTAGGGCTTTTTTTGCATATGTGGAAGCGTTAAACTGTTGCTGATACTGACAATGTCTAATTTGTCCAAGTCAATATTTGCTGTCATTGTTTCAAATAGCTGATATTCTACATTGGTTTGCTCGCTGTCTTCGCCATTGTAGCTGTGCAGATAAATACCTTTTAGGCGGCACTTGCCGGAACAAAGGGTATTGTAGATTTCCTTGAACCCCTCTTGGTTGGTAGGACCGCCTAGAATATCACAGCCGCCATTTGCACGAATCAGAACCTCTAATCCATCAATTTTTGCTGCATCCTTAGCTTGTTCTAAGGTTGCAATTGTTGCCCAAAGCTTCTTTTCTTTCAAAACCGGCAGTTGTTCTGCGGGAGCAGGTGTGAACAGCAAAATAGGCAGATCGATATAGCGCTGTCTCAGATCAATGCCTTCCTCCACAAGACTTGCAGCAAGACAATTGGCACCGCCATTAACCATAGCATCAATCACATCGTAACCGCGATAGCCATAGCAGTCTGCTTTTACAACGGCCATGTAATATGCATACCCCGGATATTTATGAATGATTTGTTTGGTGTTTCGTCTGATTGCGCCAAGATTGATTACTGCTTTTGTAGGACGATAACCTTTCATGTTGTCAATCCAGCTCCAGATCCGGTCGCTGGAATTCCTTTCTTCTGGTTTCG
>JAZRNS010000041.1:0-27268 GCA_045648245.1 Faecousia sp.
TGAGCGCATCGGTCAGGGTAAGGACAGTGTTAAGACCTTCCTGATGGCAAATCCTGATGTAGCGCAAGAAATTGAAGCGCAGGTTCGGGATCGCCTGCTGAGCAGTGTGCCCGGCGCACCTGCACGGGCAGCAGAGCGTCCCATTGCCATCAGCGCAGACGATTTTAATGATGAGGATTGAGTCCCTTGCCGCTCAGCCTGACCGGGCTGGGCGGTACACGGTGCGTTTTGATGATGGCTCTGTTCTTCGTCTCTACCGGCAGACGGTGCAGGATTTTTCCCTGTATGCTGGTTTGGAATTGACCCAGCAGCAGTATGAGCAGCTAAAAAAAGCTGCCAGCGCCATGTCTGCAAAAAAGGGTGCGGTGCGTATTGTTTCTGCATCCAGCGTTTCCAAGGGCGATTTGGAACAGCGGCTTATTCGAAGAGGGGAGGACCCGGAGCAGGCACGGCAGGCTGGGGCATGGATGGCAGAAATGGACCTTGTGGACGATGAAAAAACCGCCCGCCAGGTTGTGGATAGCTGTATTGTCAAAGGCTACGGCAAAGCAAGAGCCAAACAAGCGCTGTATGAAAAACGGATTCCTAAGGAGTATTGGGAAGCTGCACTGGCAGATTATCCTGACCAGCAGGAAAGTATTATGGAATTTCTGCGCTGCCGTCTTCGGAAAGAATGGGACGAACGGGATCTGCGCCGAGCTATCGATGGGCTGATCCGCAGAGGACATAGTTATTCACAGATCCGCCATGCTCTGAAGGAATTGGAGATGGAAACGGAACTGATGGAGGAATCATAATGGCAAATATCGGTTTTATATCCTTGGGCTGTGCCAAAAATCAGGTGGATTGCGAGCGCATGATGTACCGGGTTCAGGAGGCAGGCTTTGCTGTGCAGCCGGATGTAGTTGGCTGTGATGCAGTTATCATCAATACCTGTGGCTTTATTGATTCAGCAAAGTCGGAAGCCATTGACCACATTCTGCAAATGGCACAACTGAAGCAACAGGGCTTAGTGGGCAAAATACTGGTAACCGGCTGCTTGTCCCAGCGCTACCGGCAGGATATTCTGCAGGAGCTTCCGGAAGTGGACGGCATTTTGGGAACAGGTAGCTACGATCAGATCGTCCCTGCTCTGGAAGCGGTTTTGTCGGGCGAAACGGTGCAGACCTTCGGCTCTATCGACGCACCGGAGGTGGAGACAGGCCGTATTCTGACCACACCGGAGCATTATGCATTTATTAAAATTGCAGAAGGCTGCGATAACCGCTGTGCTTACTGCATTATTCCATACCTGCGGGGGAAATTCCGCAGCCGCAGTATGGACGATGTGCTCTACGAAGCACGGCTGCTGGCCCACAACGGTATCAAGGAATTGATTGTGGTCGCCCAGGATACCAGCCGCTACGGAACGGACCTTCCCGGAAACAAGCGGTTGCTTCCGGAACTGCTCAATAGCCTCTGCCAAATCGAGGGCTTCCAATGGATCCGCCTGCATTATATCTATCCTGACGAGATCGACGACGAGCTGATCAATGTGATTGCCAACCAGCCGAAGATCGTGAAGTATTTGGATATCCCTATTCAGCATTGCAACAGCAAAATTCTCAAGCTGATGAACCGCCGTGGAGACGGAGAATTTTTAAAAGCCCTGTTTGCAAAATTGCGTCAGCGGATTCCCGGTTTGGTGTTGCGTACCAGCGTGATTACCGGCTTGCCCGGTGAGGGCGAGGAGGAATTTGCCCAGTTGTGCGAATTTTTGAAGGATCAGCGGCTGGAGCGTGTAGGTGCGTTCCCGTTCTCTGCTGAAGAAGGCACACCGGCAGCGGAAATGGAATACCCCGATAGTCAAATTGCCCAGCAGCGGGCACAGATCATTGAAATGATCCAGTCTCAGATCATGGACGATTACAACAGCGCCATGATCGGTAAGACCGTAACGGTTTTGGTGGACGGCTACGATGAAGAATATGAGCAGTTCTACGGCAGAACCTATGCCGACTCACCGGACATTGACGGCAGAGTTTGGATCGCATCAGAGGAATCTTTGGCGGAGGGCAGTTTCTTGCAGATCTGCATTGACGGAATCATTGACGGAGATTTGTCCGGTTATATTGTGGAGGAATGAATATGACATTAGCCAGTAAAATAACGCTCGTGCGGGTAGCGCTGATCCCGGTGTATATGGTGATGATGTACCTCAGCGGCGGCCAGCCCAACCTTTATATGTACTTAGGCTTGGCGATTTTCGTAATTGCCAGCCTGACTGACTATGTAGACGGTCAGATTGCCAGAAAGTGCAATCAGGTCAGCAACTTCGGTAAGTTCTTAGACCCCTTGGCGGACAAGCTGTTGGTGATTGCGGCTATGTGTATGTTCTGTCAGTGGGGCAGCTTCCCTGCATGGGCGCTGATGGTTGTCCTGACCCGGGAATTTGCAGTAACCGGTCTTCGCTTGGTGGCGGTAGAAAAGGGCAAGGTAATTGCGGCTGGTCAAAGTGGCAAGGTAAAAACCGCCAGCACCATGATCGGCCTGTGTGCCTTAATGGCATTTCCTACCGTAGGCTGGCTTTCCTGGACAGTGATGGCTGTCATCGTGGCAACCACCTTGTATTCCGGCATTGAATACTTCATTCAAAACTGGAACTGCCTTTGGGACTGAAGTGAAAAACGGGAAGTAAACCTTCCCGTTTTCTTTTTTTGCTGTTCTACCCATTTCCCTTGAATCAGCGATATACCGCCTTATATAATGCCTTTACGAGATGAAAAGGTGGTGTACACATGGGAAAGGGAAGAATCCTGTCTATGGTAGGATTATGAGGCGCAGTATACTGTTAATTTGCGGATTTACTGCAGCAGTTGTATCATTGTGGTTGTTGTTTGTGCAAGTTTTTCCAAGTGAGGAGGAGCTGAGATTACAATTAGAACCGGCCGTAGCACTGGAACGGGAAGATTGGGGATTTCCGGTACATATTTCCGGAACAACCTTGATAGCAGAGAAGATCGTCTCTTATGAGGGTTGGCATGCAGAAGGAGATATCGGCTTTGAAACTACAGACACCGCAGCGCTGCTGCTGTATAATTACGGTGCTGAGAATATCGCCAATGCCCAGGTGGTGCTGAAGGTAGGTGCAGTTGAAATGGTGTTTGTATTGGACACCTTACCCGCAGGAGAGCGGGTGCTGGTACCGGAGCAAACCGGTAAGGGGTATGGAGCGACAGTTTTTCATGAATATTCCGGATGGCAAACAGTGGATTATGGGGATTGGGACTGTGCCCTGCAGCTTCAGTTTGGTTTTCCGGATATAGGAACGATTACCGTAACCAATCGAACAGACCGTACACTCTGTGGAATTACCCTGCATTATAAAAACTATCTCCCGGAAGCGTCGTTTTATGTAGGCGGCAGGACCAACCTGCACTACATCGAACGCATAGAACCGGGGGATACGATATGCATATATCCGTTAAATTATGCATATGGATACAGCAAAATCCTGCGAATTCAACTGGGAAACATTTAAACTTATACAATATATGCGAATATAAATACAGGCAAAATCCCTTAATAATAGGAGTGTTTTGTTGCTTTTTACCATAAGAAGAGGAACAATAAGGCGGTTTGTATATTTTTATGACAAAGAATGTATAAATATGCATATAAAGGTTGACACAGATGCGCATAAGGAGTATAATTTGGAATATACAAACAACCATGTTTCGGGAGGAACTTTCAGATGAATAAAGAAGCGATCAAAAAAGTAGTGCTGGCATACTCCGGCGGATTGGATACATCCATTATTATTCCATGGCTGAAGGAGAACTACAATAACTGTGAGGTCATTGCTGTTTCCGGCAATGTGGGTCAGGCGGACGAGCTGGAGGGCCTGGAGGAGAAGGCGATCAAGACTGGCGCTTCCAAGCTGTATGTGCTGGATCAGACCGATGATTATGTAGATAACTACATTATCCCTACCATGAAGGCCGGCGCAGTTTACGAGGAGTACCTGTTGGGTACAAGCCATGCCCGTCCCTGTATTGCAAAGGGATTGGTTGAGATCGCACTGCAGGAAGGTGCAGATGCAATCTGCCACGGCTGTACCGGTAAGGGCAACGATCAGGTTCGTTTCGAACTGGCGATCAAGCACTTTGCACCCAATATGCCCATTATCGCACCTTGGCGTGAGTGGGATATTAAATCCCGTGATGAGGAGATCGAGTACGCAGAGGCACATAACATTCCCTTGAAGATCACCCGGGAGACCAGTTACTCCAAGGATAAGAACCTGTGGCACCTGAGCCATGAGGGCCTGGATCTGGAAGATACCGGCAACGAGCCCCAGTACGAAAAGCCCGGCTTCCTGGAAATGGGCGTTTCTCCCATTCAGGCTCCCGATGTACCTACCTACATTACCTTGGACTTTGAAAAGGGTATTCCTGTTGCCTTGAACGACGAGAAAATGAGCGCAAAGAATATCATTCTGAAGCTCAACGAGATCGGCGGCGCAAACGGTATCGGAATTATTGATATTGTGGAAAACCGCTTGGTACGCATGAAGTGCCGCGGTGTTTATGAGACACCCGGCGGTGCGATCCTGTATAAGGCACACAGTGTGCTGGAGAGCATTTGCCTGGATAAGATGACCCTCCATGAAAAGCAGAGACTGTCCATTACCTTTGCAGAGCTGGTCTATAACGGTCAGTGGTTCACCCCTCTGCGTGAGGCACTGAGTGCTTTTGTGGACAAGACCCAGGAAAGCGTAACCGGTAAAGTACGCCTGAAGCTGTACAAGGGCAATATGATCAATGCCGGTGTATGGAGCCCCTATTCTCTGTACTCCGAGGAGATTGCGACCTTCGGCGAAAGCGATTACAACCAGGCAGACGCCGGTGGATTTATTAACCTGTATGGCTTGCCCATTAAGGTCAAGGCCATGGTTGACGGAAAATAAGATAGAATACAAACATTGTAAGGCGGGAGCCTGCTCCTGAACTGCATTGTTCTCAAGGAGAATTATCATGGCAAAGATGTGGGCCGGAAGAACAGACGGCACAACAGAAAAGCTTGCAGATGACTTTAATTCATCCATCCATTTTGACAGCAGAATGTACCGACAGGACATTACCGGTTCCATGGCACATGCGGCGATGCTGGCAGCTAAGAATATCATTACACAAGCGGATGCCGATGAATTGATGGCAGGCCTGGAACAGATCCTGCTAGATATCGAAAGCGGGGAATTACCCATCGATCTGGAATGTGAAGATATTCACATGTTTGTGGAACAGGTGCTGACTCAGCGGTTGGGGGATGTGGGTAAAAAGCTGCATACTGCCAGAAGCCGAAACGATCAGGTGGCGCTGGATATTCGTATGTACCTGCGAGATCAGATCGATGAAATTACCGCTTACACAAAGAGCCTGATCGCTGCGGTTACCCAAAAGGCAGAGCAGTATGCCGATGCGATTATGCCCGGCTATACCCACCTGCAGCGAGCCCAGCCTATTACCTTCGGGCATCACCTGATGGCGTATGCAATGATGCTCCTACGGGACTTAGATCGCTTGGCAGACACCCGTAAGCGCATGAACCAGTCTCCCATTGGTTGCTGTGCGCTGGCAGGCACGACTTATGATACCGACCGCTACTTTGAAGCAGAAAAGCTTGGGTTTGACGGTATTTGCCTTAATTCCTTAGACGGGGTATCTGATCGGGATTTCTGTGTGGAGCTGATGAGCACCATCAGCATTTTGATGATGCACCTTTCCCGTTTTTCTGAGGAGATCATTTTGTGGTCCAGTTGGGAGTTTAAGTTTGTAGATCTGTCCGATGCCTATACCACCGGATCTTCCATTATGCCCCAAAAGAAAAATCCCGATATGGCAGAGCTGGTTCGGGGAAAGACAGGCCGTGTTTACGGCGACCTGATGGCGCTGCTTACCACCCTGAAGGGCCTGCCCCTTGCTTATAACAAGGATATGCAAGAGGATAAGGAAGCAGTCTTTGATGCCTGCGATACCGTGAAAATGTGCCTGCAGGTATTTACCGGTATGGTATCTACCATGACAGCAAACCGAGAAAATATGTACAAGGCGGCACAAAAGGGCTTTATTAATGCAACAGATCTGGCTGACTACTTAGTTAAGAAGGGACTTCCGTTCCGTAGTGCTTATAAGATTTCCGGTCAGTTGGTGGCCTACTGTATTACAAACAACACAGTTTTGGACGATCTGCCTCTGGAAACTTATAAAACCTACTCAGACCTGTTTGCGCAGGATCTGTACGGCGAGATTTCCCTGGAGACCTGTGTAGAAAAACGAATCTCCGTTGGCGGTACATCGGTTGCCTCTGTGGAGAAGCAAATAAACTATGTAAAAAATAAAATTTAACAATTCTAGGAGGAAAAATTATGAAAAAGATTATTGCACTGATTTTGACACTTACCATGATTTGTGCTTGCTTGAGCGCATGCGGCGGCAAGAAGGTTACGGTGGAGAGCGTTCAGAAGGCTGGCAAGTTGGTAATTGCCACCAGCCCCGACTTTCCTCCCTTTGAGTCTCTGGCAGCAGATGGCTCTGTTGAGGGCATTGAGATCGATATTATGAACCTGATTTGTGATGAACTGGGCGTAGAACTGGTTATTGAGCAGATGGACTTCGACTCCGTTTTGCCCGGTGTTCAGGCAGGTAAGTTCACCGTTGGCGTTTCCGGTATTTCCGTA
This sequence comes from Faecousia sp., assembly GCA_045648245.1. Taxonomy (GTDB): domain Bacteria; phylum Bacillota; class Clostridia; order Oscillospirales; family Oscillospiraceae; genus Faecousia. The sequence continues at coordinate 6,719 of JAZRNS010000041.1, forward strand.
ACCCCCGCCCGTGAGAAGAACACCCTGTTCACCGATCCCTACTGCCTGGCAGCACAGGCGATCGTTGTTACATCCGACAGTAGCATCAACTCCAAGGCGGATTTGGAGGGCAAGACTGTTTCTGTTCAGACCGGCACTACCGCTGAGAGCTTCTGCATTGAAAGCGGTTATACAGTAAAGTCCTTTGCGGCAAACTCCGATGCGCAGGCAGCTATGACCACTGCAAAGGTGGACGCCTGGGTCATTGACGATTTGACTGCCGCTGAGATGGTAGCAAGCTACAACAAGGAAAATCCCGATGCACCGCTGGTGATTTTGGATGAGGCAATGACCACCGAACCCTATGCATTTGCATTCGCATTTGGTAGTGAAGACTTGGTTGAAGGAATCAACGAGATCCTGAGCAAGCTGCTCGCTGACGGCACTATTGCGAAAATCTTCGAAAAGCACAATGCCCCCTATACTTCTCCCTTGGCATAATAGAAAGCAGAAAGGGATAGGGCTATCCGGCCCTATCCCATTTGCTATAGAAAGGAGACAACCCGTTGAACGCTTGGTTAGATAAACTTTACGAAACTTTTATTGCTAGCGGCGGATATAAATTTCTGCTGGAAGGTCTGGGAAATACCGTAATTATCACATTGGGTGCGCTGGTGATCGGCGTGCTGATCGGTACAGCCATCTCTGTTATTAAATATTTTGCAGAGGATTCACCTAAGTTAAAGCCCATTGCATGGCTTTGCGATCTGTATGTTACCGTGATCCGCGGCATCCCCATTACGGTGCTGCTGCTGATCTTCTATCTGATCATCCTGGTTACCTCCAAGGATATTGTGGTTGCCATATTGTCCTTCGGTATCAATTCCGGCGCTTATATGGCAGAACTGATCCGCAGCGGTATCAACGCCGTGGATAAGGGACAAATGGAAGCCGGCAGAAGCCTTGGTATGTCCAAAACGCAGGCTATGGGTAAAATCGTATTTCCTCAGGCAGTGCGCTATATTTTGCCAGCCATCGGCAATGAGATGATCGCGCTGTTAAAGGAAACCTCTGTTGCCGGTTATGTGGCTATTGTGGATCTGACCCGTGCTGGCAATTTGGTAAGAAACAATACATACGATGCAGTAAATCCCTTGATGGTTGTGGCGCTGACCTATCTGATTATGGTGGTACTGCTGACAAAGCTGCTGAGTATACTGGAGAGGAGGCTGGCCAAGAGTGATAAGCGTTGAGAATTTGAGCAAAAGCTTTCAGGGCACGGAAGTGCTGAAGGATGTGTCTGTTACCATCAACAAAGGCGATGTGGTTTGTGTCATCGGGCCCTCCGGTTCTGGTAAATCCACCTTCCTGCGGTGCCTGAATATGCTGGAAAAACCGGATGCGGGCAGAATCATTTTTGGCGGTGAAGACCTGGCAGCACCGAAAGCAAACCTGAACCATCACCGGCAGAAAATGGGCATGGTCTTCCAGCAGTTTAATCTGTTTCCCCATATGACAGTTTTGGAGAATATGACCTGTTCTCCTGTGATGCTTAAAAAGATGTCCAAGGAACAGGCTGAAGCCAAGGCAATGGACTTGCTTGCCCGTGTGGGCTTGGCAGACCGTGCCGGTGAATATCCCAACAAGCTTTCCGGCGGACAGAAGCAGAGAGTTGCGATCGTCCGGGCGTTGTGTATGGACCCGGAGGTGATGCTCTTTGACGAGCCTACCTCTGCCCTTGACCCGGAAATGGTTGGTGAGGTTTTGGATGTTATGAAGGAACTGGCAGGTGAGGGCATGACCATGGTGGTGGTTACCCACGAAATGGGCTTCGCCCGGGAAGTTTCCAACCGGGTCTTGTTCTTGGATGGCGGTAATATTGCCGAGGAGGGAACTCCCGATGAAATTTTCGGCAGCCCCAAATGTGAGCGGCTGCAAACCTTCCTGGCAAAAGTTCTGTAATTGAGGTGTTCGTATGAAGGGTAAGCATTTTTTGAAATTGCTGGACTTTACCCCTGCCCAGATCCAAAAGCTACTGGATATGGCAGCGGATTTTAAGGCAAAGAAAAAGGCAGGCATTCCCCACCGCCTGTGTGAAGGCAAGAACATTGTCCTTCTGTTTGAAAAGGATTCTACCCGTACCCGCTGCGCCTTTGAGGTGGCAGGTGCGGATCTGGGAATGTCTGTTACTTATTTGGGACCCAGCGGTTCCCAAATGGGTAAAAAGGAGAGCATTGCCGATACTGCAAGAGTGCTGGGCAGAATGTACGACGGCATTGAGTACCGTGGCTTTGGTCAGACGGTCGTGGAAGAGCTGGGCGCCTATGCCGGTGTTCCGGTTTGGAATGGTTTAACAAACGAATTTCACCCCACTCAAATTTTGGCAGACTTCCTGACTATTCAGGAACACTTCGGTGCCCTGAAAGGCAAGAAGCTGGTGTACATGGGTGATGCCCGCTACAATATGGGCAACTCCCTGATGGTGGGCTGTGCGAAAATGGGTATGCACTTCGTTGCCTGCGCACCGGAAAAGTATTTCCCCAATGCAGGTTTGATCGACCGGTGTCAGCAAATCGCTAAGGAAACCGGGGCAGTGCTGGAATTTAACACAGACCCTGCTTCTGCAGTAAAGGGCGCCCATGTGATCTATACCGATGTGTGGGTGTCTATGGGCGAGCCGGACTGTGTTTGGCAGGAGCGTATCCATGACCTGACACCCTACCGCGTGGACAGTAAGCTTATGGCTTTAGCCGGGGAGCAATGCCGCTTTATGCATTGCCTGCCCGCCTTCCACGATCTGAATACCGCCATTGGCAAGCAGATTTTCGAAAAGTTTGGTATTGATTGTATGGAAGTGTCCAATGAGGTTTTTGAAAGCCCCCAGTCTATCGTCTTCGACGAGGCAGAAAACCGTATGCACACAATTAAGGCTGTGATGGCAGCCACCTTAGCTGAATAAAGAAATGGCGAGTTGCAAACTGCAACTCGCCACAGAGTGTCAAAAAAGCCGCCAACCGTCAAAATGCAGGTTAAGCAAAAGGTTTTTTGAACAGAGCCTTCCCCTTGGGGGGGAAGGTGGCAAAAATCTTTGATTTTTGACGGATGAGGGGTAAAAAAGCTTGCTACACAAGGCATTTTGACTTACTGCGCAACTGGCACTCTACCGTACCACCTGTACGCCGACGAGTGCCAGTTGCTTGTCTTGACGGCTCCTTTGACCTCTTTGCAGTCTGTCAAAAAACAAGTTTTTTGACAGACTGAAGCAGTGCAGGGTATATCCCTGCACTGCTTTTTATGTTCCTTGGGATTTTTTGTATTTTAGGGGTGTAATACCCATTTGGTGTTTGAAAACCTTAGTGAAGTAAGAGGCGCTGGAAAATCCGCATTGCTGGGATATCTCTTCCATGGAAAAGGAAGTAGTAGTCAGCAAAACAGTAGAGCGTTTTACCCGCTGGCAGTTAATGTATTCGCCAACGGTACAGTGAAACCGGTCGCGGAATTTCTTATATAAAACACTTTTCGATGCGTTAATGCGCTTAGCAATGATCTGAATGGATAAATCCTTATCCAGATTCTCCTGAATAAAGGTAACGGTTTTGGACAGCAGATCTCCGGCATCCGGCTTGAGCATATTTTCTGTTAGGATATGACCGATTACGATTTCTGCCAGGCTGGCAATGCTTTGAGATTTGGCAAGTGTATATGTTTCCAAGGCGTCATAATGGGCTTGTTGGGCTTCATTAATGCCAGATGGGTAGTTAGGCTCGGTTTTCATCTGACCGAAAAACAGATAGCCGATGGCGGTGCCGTTGTGCAGAATTGGCGTAACTATGTTCAGAAGACCAAAGGGGCAGTGGTCCTGCGCACTTGCCTGGCTCAGCTTGCTCTTTTGCAGAAGCGTTCTGTCAAAGTAAATACAGGATTTTTTACATGTGATATCCTTTTGAACCTGGTTGCAGTACCCGCAAATTTCATGATGGCTGGAACTGATCGGCACAAAGGAAGTGTCAAAAAGATCAATACGGGTTCCGGTGGCTGTATAGAAATCATGTAAAACCTTGTTGATTTTTGGTAGATCATATTGAATCAGCATATATTCACCCTCTTTACTTTTACTATAAGGACAAAAGGGTGTTTTGTCAATAAATTTTTGAAATGAGGAACATATTATAAAATTACAAAAGGATGGTGCAGTTTTCAGGGGATGGTGCAGGGAAGAGGCTTGGCGTATTAATTTTCGGTAGCAATCATTAGAAGCTTATGTTATACTAAAGTAAATGAATTTAGCGAGGTGAACGGTATGCTACCTACCGATTTTTTGCAGAGAATGAAAATACAGCTGGGAGAAGAATTTTCGGACTATCTGGAATCGCTGGAGCGACCACGGGCGGTAGCGCTTCGGCTGAACCCCCTGAAAGGGCAAGCGCCGCAGCTTCCTTTCGCAAAAGAATCTGTGCCGTGGGAACCGATGGGATATTATTATGACCCGGAGGCAAGACCGGGTTTGCACCCTTATCACGAAGCAGGCGTATACTACTTACAGGAAGCCAGCGCAATGTCTGCGGTTGCTATGCTGGATCCCCAACCGGGAGAGCGGATTTGCGATTTATGTGCTGCACCGGGAGGCAAATCTACCCAAATAGCCGGACGGCTGGCAGGGGAGGGTTTCTTACTTTGCAATGAATGGAGTCCCAAGCGGGCAAAAATACTCAGCCGAAATATTGAGAGGCTAGGTATTGCGAATGCACTGGTAACCAATGCCCACCCCCAGGCATTGGCAGAGAAATACCCGGGCTACTTTGATCGGGTTTTGATCGATGCTCCCTGCTCCGGTGAAGGTATGTTCCGTAAAGAAGAGGCGGCGGTTACAGATTGGAGTCAGGAAACGGTGCAGATGTGTGCCCGCCGCCAAAAGGAAATCCTCCATTCCGGCGCGGACCTGGTGCGACCCGGTGGACGGCTGGTGTATTCCACATGTACCTTTGCACCGGAGGAAAACGAACAGATGATCATGTGGTTTTTAGAAAACCATCCGCAATTTACCAGCGAAACGATCTATGCTCCTTGGTTTACACCGGCGGGCGAGGGCATGTTCCGGCTCCTTCCCCATAAACTGCTTGGAGAAGGCCATTTTGTGGCAGTTTTGCGCAAAAGCGGTACGCAGGAAGCCCAAATGCCGTCTATGGTAAAAGAAGAGCCTCTGCCAAAAGAGTGGAAGGCGTTTGCCCGTGAGCTGGGTATTACCTTGCCTGCAGGTAAGGCAGTGATGTTCGGTCAGAATTTGTATTGGGTTAGGGAAGAAACGCCGGACTTGCGAGGTATCAAGGTCGTTCGACCGGGTTTGGAACTGGGCGAAATAAAGAAAGATCGCTTTGAACCGGCTCATGCCCTTGCGTTGTGGCTGCACCATGCTGCAGTAATAGAAAATGTTGCCGCAGAAAGCGCTGAAATAAAGGCGTATATGAACGGTCAGACCATTCCTTCCTGCCAAAAAGGCTGGTGTCTGGTACAGGTTGACGGCTTTAGCATCGGCTGGGGAAAAGGGGATGGAAGGGTGCTAAAAAATCATTATCCAAAGGGTTTGCGGCGATAAACAGCGGAAAATTTGCGGCGATAAACAGCGGAAAATTATACTTTACATAATTAGCTGCCTATGGTATAATCTTAGCGTATTATAATGATAACAGCAAGGAGTGAATCGTCCTTGGCAAGATATGAGATCAACGGTGGCAATCAACTGGTTGGTTCCGTTACCATTAGCGGTGCGAAAAATGCGGCCGTGGCGATTTTGCCCGCTGCGCTGCTGGTAAAGGGAAAATGCCGTGTAGAGAATGTGCCGGACATTTCTGATGTTCGAATTTTATTGGATATTCTGCAGGATATGGGTGCACAGATCCATCACGAAGCGCCCGGTGTGGTGATACTGGACTGTACAAATGTAAATAGCACCCACCCCAATCCGGAGTTGGTGCGTAAGATGCGTGCCAGCTATTATTTGATGGGTGCGCTGCTGGGCCGTTTTCATAAGGCAAATGTAGCTCTGCCTGGCGGCTGTAACTTTGCTTCCCGTCCTATCGACCAGCATATTAAAGGCTTTAGAGCCCTGGGCGCAGATGTGGAAGAAACAGATGACTATGTGAATCTAACTGCAGGCGTTGACGGCTTGCATGGCAACCGTATCAGCCTGGATATGGTTAGTGTGGGTGCAACTGTGAATATTATGCTGGCGGCGACCTTGCTTCCCGGTCAGACCGTGATCGAGAATGCAGCGAAAGAGCCTCACATTGTTGACTTGGCAAACTTCCTGAATACCATGGGCGCGCACATCTCCGGCGCCGGTACAGACACCGTGAAGATCCGGGGTGTGGAAAGCCTGAATGGCGGTACATATGCTATTATTCCCGATCAGATCGAAGCCGGCACCTACTTGGCAGCCGTTACGGCTGCAGGCGGAAATGTGTTGGTGCAGAATGTGATTCCAAAGCATATGGAGTGTATTACCTCCAAGCTTCAGGAAATGGGCGCAAAATTCATTAACTATGATGATGCAATTCGAATCCAGTCTGACGGAAAATTGCGCCATACAACGGTTAAGACCCGTCCGTACCCTGGCTTCCCCACAGATATGCAGGCGCAGCTTTGCGTATGTATGACCATTGCAGAGGGCATCAGCCGTCTGACTGAAAGCGTGTATGAGACCCGATTCTTCGGCTATTGCACCGAGCTTTCCAGCATGGGTGCAGATATTCTGATCAATGGAAAAACCGCTATCATCACCGGCCAGAAGGGTCTGAAAGGTGCGGTTGTTCGTGCCCACGATCTGCGTGCCGGTGCGGCACTGGTTATTGCCGGTCTTGCTGCGGAAGGAAAAACGCAGGTGGAAAACATCCACTTTATCGAGCGGGGCTATGAACGCATTGTGGAGAAACTGACTGCCTTAGGTGCTGACATTTGCAGAATTGAAGATTAAAAAAAGAGGGTGTATACCCTCTTTTTTTTAACCCCACAGGGCGGATAGCATAGGAATTACTTGCTTTTTACGGCTCATGATCTGAGGTAGGAATACTGTGTTGCCTTTGGGCTGGACATTAAAGGCTTGTTGAATGATCTCGTCGTTTCCAATGTAGATTAGTTGCGTGCCTTCCAGCAATACATCCGTGAGCATCAAAATAACCATAGTGAAGCTCTTCTTTTGGGCAAGGCTCTGCATAAGCTGCAAAAACTCGTCCTTACGGGCAAGCATGGTGGGGCTGTCTGTACAAGTGATCTGTGATACTGCCAGGTCATGCCCGGCAATGTGGAATTCTTTGTAGTCTGAATGTAGTAGATCCTCAGCGGATTTATTGCCAACAGAAGCGGAGAATATCTCCTTACCCAGCTCCTCTAAAGAGATGTTGGCGATTCGTGCCATGCGCTCGGCTGTACGAATGTCTCGCTCTGTGCATGTTGGGGACTTGAACATAACGGTATCGGAAATGATGGCTGCGGCCATCATACCTGCCATTTTGGCAGATGGCATAAGACCGCGATCCTGGAACATGCTGGCAATGATGGTATTGGTAGAACCAACCGGCTCGTTGCGTACATAAATTGGGTTGTTGGTTTGGATATCCGCCAAACGATGGTGGTCAATGATTTCCAAAATATCTGCTTCTTCCAGACCGGGCACAGATTGAGCAAATTCATTGTGGTCAACCAGTACAACTCGCTTGCGGCGGGGGCGAAGCAGGTGATACCGGGTCAGTATGCCTACAACCTTTTCCTCTTCATTCAGGATCGGATAGCAGGGATCACGAAACTGCAGCACCTTTTCCTGAACCTCGTCTAAACGGTCGTCTAAATGAAAACAGGTCAGGTCTGATGTACGGCAGATGCGTTCAACCGGTGCGGACTGGAAGATTAGCCGGACCGTACGGTGGGCATCAAATGGGGTTGCGATGATACAGGTTTTTGTGGGCAACTGCTGAAGTTCCTGAGAAAGCTCTGTCTGGCAAAGCACAAGGCAGTTTACATTCATTTCCAAAGCTCTGCGGATCATATCCGATTGATCACCGCAGATCACAATAGAATCCTGATCGTTAAACAGCAGATTGGTTTGGGATTGAGGCAATGCGATGGAGACCTCGCCGGAGATCATATCTGTGCTGTCGCCGGCGTCATTGAGAATACGGCCATCCAGAACAGACAATACATTAAAAAGGGGAACGGCTTCCAAATATCCGGAGGAGACCTGGGACATATTGTAGCTTGCAATATCCTCCCGGGACAACATACCAAACAGTGTGCCGTCCTCGTTGGCAACCGGTACAGCAGATATGTTCTTTTCTTCCCGGAGGATATTCCAGGCGGTACCCACGGTAACAGCGCCACTAAGTAGCGGCGGTGTATCAAACTCCAAGTCCCGGACTTGGGTGTACATGTTGTATATGCGTTTGGGGGGCTGGAAGCCGAATCGTTCCAACACCATCTGTGTTTCGTCAGAAACATGACCCAGGCAAGCAGCTTCGTATTCCCGATCGCCTACAGCGTTACGAAGAGCTGCATAGGCCATCGCTGCCACGATGGAATCAGTATCTGGGTTGCGGTGTCCGGTTACATAAATAGGATCCATAATAATACCTCCTGTAGCTGCAAATTTGCGGTTTGGAATTTGTAAAATCCGCGCAAGGGGATTTCAAGGGTTTACATGTTCAATAAGGGGGTAGACAGGTAGCGCTCTCCCGTATCCGGCAAAAGGGTTACGATAGTCTTGCCTGTATTTTCGGGCATCTTTGCCAGCACCACAGCTGCATGAAGTGCCGCACCGGAGGAAATGCCCACCAGCAGACCTTCCTTGCAGCCGGCAAGATGGGCCGCGGCGTAGGCTTCCTCTTCCGTTACAGTCATTACCCGGTCATAGATACCGGTGTCCAAAACCTCAGGGATGAAGTTTGCACCGATGCCTTGCAACCCGTGCTGACCGGCCATTCCCTTGGAAAGCAGGGGAGAACCGGCAGGCTCAACGGCAATGATCTGAATGCGGGGGTTTTTCTCTTTTAAATATGCACCAACACCGCTGATTGTACCGCCGGTACCTACACCGGCAACAAAAATATCTACATTGCCATCAGTATCCCTCCAAATTTCCGGGCCGGTTGTTTCATAATGTGCCTTCACATTTGCAGGATTGTCAAATTGGGAGGGAATAAAGCTGTTGGGCGTTTTTTGTGCCAGTTCTTTGGCTTTTTTCACAGCGCCCTGCATACCCAGGACTCCGGGAGTCAGCACCAGCTGGGCACCGTATGCTTTCATTAACAGTTGCCGCTCCCTGCTCATGGAGTCGGGCATTACTATGATTGCCTGATATCCCCGAACGGCGCAAATACAGGCAAGACCGATGCCGGTGTTGCCGGAGGTGGGTTCAATGATCACTGCGCCAGGCTTTATGATGCCTTTGTTTTCTGCGTCATTTATCATAGCCAATGCGGCACGGTCCTTAGAAGAACCGGTTGGGTTAAAGGATTCTATCTTAGCGAAAATCGTTGCAAAAAGAGATTGGTCTGTTCTAATGTTATTTAGTGCCAACAGCGGCGTAGAGCCAATCAAATCGGTAACGGATGCATAAATTTTGGTCATACCGTAACCTCCTGAATGAAGTACTATTTAAATTATAGCCGCTAGTCTGATTTTTTGTCAATAGGAACATTGACAATCCTTTTTCGGTATGATATGAATAAGGGAAACGGAGGGATTCTTATGACACCGATTGAAGAAAAAATTGAAAGTGTAGTGGACGGCATTCTTAGCGACTATCAAATGGGCCGGGATATTGACCGGATCGAATTGTTTCGCCAGCCGGACCGTGATGTAATTGTAGAGATCATTGAGAAGCTGCGCAGAATTGTGTTTCCCGGTTATTTTCGGGATAAGAACTACTGTGTTTATACAGCCAAGCATAACCTTTCCATGCTGATCGAAGATGTGATTTATCACCTGGATCGCCAAATTGCACTGGTGCTTCAGAACTCCGGCATGACAGAACGGCAAGCCCAGGTACAGGCACAGCAGCTATGTCTGGAGTTTATAAAGCAGATCCCCCGGGTGCGTGCGATGGTGCAAACGGATTTGGAAGCTTCCTATGCAGGGGACCCTGCAGCAACCGGTATGGCAGAAATCATTTTTGCATACCCCGGTTTGTTTGCAATCACTGTCTATCGCCTTGCCCATGTGCTGTACACCTTGCATGTGCCTATGTTGCCCAGAATCATGACCGAGTATGCCCATAGCATTACCGGCATTGACATTCATCCGGGGGCACAAATCGGCAAATATTTCTTTATTGACCACGGCACGGGCATCGTTGTGGGTGAGACTACAGTGATTGGCGAGCATGTGAAAATCTATCAGGGCGTTACTTTGGGTGCCCTTTCTACCCGGGGCGGTCAGAACCTGCGGGGCAAACGCCGCCATCCTACCATTGAGGATAATGTTACCATTTACGCGGGCGCCTCTGTGTTAGGTGGCGATACGGTGATCGGACGGGATTCGGTCATCGGTTCCAACGCCTTTATCACCAAGTCCATTGCGCCCAACACAACGGTGAGCATCAAGAATCAAGAGTTGCAATTAAAAGATCGCCTGTAGGTTTTTGCGGTTTTTAAGCAAGAAACTACCTTGCTCAGGGATGGGGCTGTGTGTTGACAAAAAAACGGAAATGTGATATTATAAGCAGAGGTTTTAACGAGATAAAAGTCTTGTTTTCTAATACGACCACGAATGAAATAGGTGATTGATTCATGAATTCTTCTGTAGAATTAAATTTCCGGGAACTGTTTGCGGTTATTATTCATAAGCTGTGGCTGATCCTTCTGTGCGCTGCATTGGCGGGTGCTATCGCTTTTGGGTATACTGCAAAATTTGTTACCCCGATGTATCAGGCCAGCGTGATGGTCTATGTTAACAATACAACATCCAGCGATAAGGTTGGCATATCTTCTTCTGATATTACCACTTCACAAAAGCTGGTAGCTACTTATGCCAACATCATTAAAAGTGAATCTTTCTTGACAAAGGTGGTAGAACTTGTAGACCATCATATTACATCAGCAGAAATCCGGGCATCGCTGACAGCTTCCTCTGTCGGTGCAACAGAAATGTTCAAGGTTTCTATTTCCCATGCTGATCCCCAATTGGCAGCCGATATAGCAAATGCAATTGCTAAGATCGTTCCGGAGGAGATTCCCAAGATTGTAGAGGGCTCCTCTGCCCGCATTGTGGATTATGCCAATGCTCCTACGCAGCCTTACTCTCCTTCTTATTCTAAGAATATTATTTTGGGTGCCTGCATTGGTGCACTGGCTGTGATTGTTGTTTTGGTGGTGCAGCTGCTGCTGGATATGCATATTTCTGATGAAGAAGATATTCGGAAATACTCCAATGCGCCTGTATTGGGCCAGATACCCCATTATGACACAGTTGGCAGAATCACCGGTTATGAATACGAGAGTGTTCTGGACGAAGATGACAAGACTGACAGTGAGGTGGTGGAAGTATGAGATCCTATGGCAGCAATCAGGCATTGATCCAGGCAAAAAAATCCAGCTTTACAACCCGCCGTCGCAATATTCTGAATAAGAAAACCAGTTTTCATATTCGGGAAGCATTTAAGTCCCTGCGTACCAACATTCGTTTCTTCCAGGCCAGCGAAGGCTGCAGAAGATTCTGTATTACCAGTAGCTCTGCCGGTGAAGGTAAAAGTATTACGATCCTGAACCTGGCAATTACTTTTGCTGAGGCCAATCAGAAGGTACTTTTGGTGGATGCAGACCTTCGCCGTCCCACCCTTGCCCGTCTGCTGATCGAGCACGGCAATCCCGGCCTTAGTAATGTGTTGGCAGGTCATTGCACACCGGGAGAAGCGATCCATAAGGATGTATATCCCAACTTGGATGTGATGTTCTCCGGCGAGATCCCGCCCAACCCTTCTGAGCTGTTGGATTCCCGCCGTCTGAAGCAGATGATGGAACAGCTCTCCAGCCAGTATGATTATATTCTGGCAGATACAGCCCCTGCAGGTATCGTGTCAGATGCTTGCTTAGTGGCTGCAGCTATGGACGGCATGCTCTATCTGGTTCGTCAAAATAAGACCGATAAGGACACCTTTGGCAGAACTATAAAAATGATCGAGCATGCTGGCGTTCGTCTGATGGGCTTCATTATCAATGGCTACGAAGAGGAGCGCTTTGGTTCTTATAAGTACAAATACCGTTATAGATACAAGTATAAGTACAACTACGAAGCCACGGCAAAGCCGGACAGAAAAAAGAAAGACCGTGCAGGCAAGAAAAAGTAATTTAGAAAAGGATCTGTTGCAAGTTATTTTTGCAACAGATCCTTTTTTGAATCGGTGTCGCTGACCATAGATTGTAAAAGTGGATGAAGCTGGCTGCCTTGCTGTGGATCTATTTTTAACCAGGGTTGGGCGTTTTTAGAAAGAAAACGGTCTGCGCGCTGTCGGTATATTCGGTGCTCACCGTCGGAATAATATAGTGTGATGTCGTAGCTGTCTCCCAATAGCCGCTCCGGATCCCTGTCTGCCGTTCCGCCGCAATCCAACAGCCGTAGATAGTTTAAAATTGCAGAAACCTTATGGGGTTGCACATAGGTTCTGATGATTGTACCGCACTCCCGCTTGCAAACAACCTGCACCTGAGTAACCATATGCAGCGCTTGGGCATTAGCACTGACGGGAACGGTACCTATAAAAAATATAAAAAACAAAAGAATCGACATGACGATTCGTTTTATTCTCCCCACAATCCTCACCTCGTTATCTTGGTATTAGCATGGCTAAAAAGCAGCGGGATATTGGCGGTAAATTTCCGTAAAAAAGAGATGTTCCACCAATTTGATGAAACATCTCATTTGCGTTTTACAATTCGCAGTTGCCCACAGTTCTGGGGAAGGGGAGAACATGACGGATGTTGCCCATGCCGGTCAGGTACATCACACAGCGCTCAAAGCCCAGACCAAAACCGGCGTGGCGTGCAGAGCCGTATTTCCGCAGATCCATATAGAATCCGTAATCCTCAGGATTCATACCCAGCTCTTCGATGCGAGACTTAAGAATCTCATAATCATCCTCACGCTGGCTACCGCCAATGATCTCACCGATGCCGGGAACCAGACAGTCCATAGCAGCCACAGTCTTTCCGTCGGGATTGAGCTTCATGTAGAAGGCTTTGATCTCCTTGGGATAATCGGTAACAAAAACAGGCTTCTGGAAAACAACTTCTGTCAAATAGCGCTCATGCTCGGTTTGCAGATCGCTGCCCCAGTGAACGGGATACTGGAATTCATCGTTGTGTTTTTCCAAAATCTCAATTGCCTCGGTGTAGGTTATATGACCGAAGTCGGAATTAACTACATGGTTCAGCCGATCTAGCAAGCCTTTGTCCACAAACTGGTTGAAGAACTCCATTTCTTCCGGTGCCCGCTCCAGCACATAAGAAATGATATATTTGATCATATCCTCTGCAAGGCGCATATCGTCAGAAAGATCGGCAAAGGCGATTTCCGGTTCGATCATCCAAAATTCTGCAGCATGGCGGGTGGTGTTGGAGTTTTCGGCACGGAAGGTAGGGCCAAAGGTATAGATGTTTTTGAAGGCCATTGCAAAGGTCTCGCCGTTGAGCTGACCGGAAACGGTCAGATTGGTGGGCTTGCCGTAGAAGTCCTGAGAGAAATCCACCTTGCCGTCCTCGGTTTTGGGAACATCGTTCAAATTCAGAGTAGTAACCTGGAACATCTCGCCTGCGCCCTCACAGTCAGAACCGGTGATCAGAGGTGTATGGACATAAACAAAATCCCGTTCCTGAAAGAACTGGTGAATTGCCATAGCGGCCAAAGAGCGAACACGGAAAACAGCCTGGAAGGTGTTGGTTCGGGGACGCAGATGGGTGATAGAACGCAGAAATTCCATAGTGTGGCGCTTGGGCTGGAGCGGATAGTCGCCGGTAGAAGCGCCCTCCACAGCAATGGAGCTTGCCTGAATCTCAAAGGGCTGCTTGGAATCCGGAGTGGGAATCAATGTGCCGGTTACGATCAGAGCTGCGCCAATGTTGATCTTAGAAATCTCCTGGAAATTTTCAATGGTGTCGTTGTAGACCACCTGTACCGGTGTAAAATAAGTGCCGTCATTTAAGACAATAAAACCGAACTGCTTGCTGGGGCGGCGATTGCGCACCCAGCCGCCAATCTGCACTTCTTTATTTAAGTAGGCATCGGTGTTTTTGAAAAGTTCGCGCACAGAAATCAATTCCATGATCTTCTCCCTCGTTTCTTTGCGAAAATATACTAGTAAGTATAAGCTATTTGGGTGGATTTTACAAGTGGTTTATGAAATTTTTATAAAAACAGGAATTTTGCCAACAACAGACGGACTGCTTGTGTTTTTTTGTAACATATGCTATAATAAAACAAATAATGTAAAAAGGGCATAGGATATGGAATACAACGATATTTACGATAAGGACAGACATCCTACAGGCAGGCTGCACCGTCGGGGCACACCCTGGCGGAAAGGTGAGTTTGGAATGGTGGTATGCGTGTGGGTCTATGACGGAATGGGCAACTTGCTTTTGACCCGCCGTGCACCCCAGAAGTCCTTTGCAGGCACATGGGAAAATTCCGGTGGCGCGGTGCAGGCGGGGGAGAACAGTCTGCAGGCCATTGCCCGGGAACTGTTTGAGGAAACGGGAATCCGAGCAGAGCAATGGGAGTTTGAACTGATCGATTCCGGTCGGGACGGAAACATACATTATGATTATTATTGCCTTAAGCGCAATATACCGCTGGAAAAGATTGTATTGCTTCCCGGTGAAACAGACGGCGTAATGTGGGCAAGCTTTGAGAAGATACATCAAATGATTCGGGAAGGCAGAATTTGCAGAGTGATCGCCAACCAATTCCAAAGACAGGAGCCGATTCTGCGCGCCAAGATGGAATAAAAAAGACCCGCGTGTTCAAAAGGAACACGCGGGTAAAAATTTTTTTAAAATGTATTGACAAAGGACTCTGGAATGTGGTAGAATGAAACCCAATACTGTGGAAAATAGGCTCATTAGGCACATTTCCCTGTGTCAAAATTTTACCACAGGCCCGCGGCGTTGTCAAGTATGAAAAAATACAAACAAGCAACCGTTCCGGGCGTATCAAACTTGTAGGCAACACAAGATTCCGGCGAAAGCCGAAAGAAAGGCTGTGATGATCGATATGGATATGGTCAAGGACCAACTGTTTGGCAAGACCATGCGTAAGTCCTACGCAAAGTATCAGGAGATCCTGGAAATGCCTAACATGCTGAAGATCCAGAAAGATTCTTACCAGTGGTTCCTGGATGAGGGTCTGCGTGAGGTCTTTAAGGATGTGGGTGTGATTACCGATTTTTCCGGTAAACTGGAGCTGAGCTTCCTGGATTACTCCATGAACGACAAACCCAAGTACACCATCGAGGAATGTAAGGAGCGGGATGCTACCTATGCAAAGCCGATCAAGGTGCGTGTACGCCTGCGCAACACCGAAACTGATGAGATCAAGGAGCAGGAGATCTTCATGGGAGATTTCCCCATCATGACCAATGGTGGTACCTTTGTGATCAACGGTGCAGAGCGCGTTATTGTTTCTCAGATCGTCCGTTCTCCCGGCATGTACTATGGCCATGAGGTGGACAAGGCAGATCAGCATACCTACAATGCAACCGTGATTCCTTACCGCGGTGCATGGCTGGAGTATGAAACGGACCTGACTGATGTGTTCTGGGTACGCATTGATAAGAACCGCAAGCTGCCCATTACCTGCCTGATCCGTGCGCTGGGTGTGGATACCGATGAGAAGATCAAGGAAATGTTCGGCGAGGATGCCCGTATTTTGGCAACCTTGGAGAAGGATACCTGCAAGACCAGAGAAGAGGGTCTGCTGGAGATCTATCGCCGTCTGCGTCCCGGTGAGCCTCCCACGGTGGAGACCGCTATTGCACATCTGGAAGGTCTGCTGTTCGACGCACACCGCTACGATGTAAGCGCTGTAGGTCGTTATAAGTTTAACAGCAAGATGGACATTTGGAGCCGCCTGTCCGGTCAGGAAGTGGCAGAGCCCATTGCCGATCCGCTGACCGGTGAGATCCTGGTCATGCCCGGTGAAGTGATCACCCGCACACAGGCACAGGAACTGTCCCGCCGCGGTGTTTGCCAGGCTGTTGTTAAGGTTGGCGACCAGAATGTTAAGGTTTTCTCCAACTATATGGTGGATATGTCCAGCTTTGTGGACTTCGATCCCAAGCAGTACGGCGTTAAGGAGCGTGTTCGCTTCAGCGTCCTGAAGGAAATGCTGGAGACGCCTGATATCGATTGGGAAGAAGCCATCGCTGAGCGCATGGACGATCTGATCCCCAAGCACATTATTGTGGACGACATCATGGCATCCATTAACTACCTGAACTGTGTAGCTATGGGTATTGGCTCTGCTGACGACATCGACCACCTGGGCAACCGTCGCCTGCGTTGTGTTGGCGAATTGCTGCAGAATCAGTTCCGTATCGGCTTTAGCCGTTTGGACCGTGTGATCCGTGAGCGTATGACTGTGCAGGATCTGGAAGCTGTTACTCCCCAGAGCCTGATCAACATCCGTCCCGTAACTGCGGTTATTAAGGAATTCTTCGGCTCCAGCCCCTTGAGCCAGTTTATGGACCAGAATAACCCTCTGGCCGAGTTGACCCATAAGCGCCGTCTGTCCGCATTGGGCCCCGGCGGTCTGAGCCGTGAGCGCGCCTCCTTTGATGTGCGTGATATTCACTATACCCACTACGGTCGTATGTGTCCCATTGAGACACCCGAAGGTCCTAACATCGGTCTGATCAACTATTTGGCAACCTTTGCAAAGATCAACGAGTACGGTTTCGTGGAAGCGCCCTACCGCAAGGTGGACAAGGCAACCGGTAAGGTTACCGAGCAGGTTGACTACATGACCGCAGATGTGGAAGATGATTTCTACATTGGTCAGGCAAACGAGCCCCTGGATGAGAATGGCTGCCTGGCAAATGAGCGTATTACCTGCCGTCATCGTAACGAGATCATTGAAGTGGATCGCAGCATGATCGACTACATCGATGTATCTCCCAGAATGATGATCTCCATCGCAACCTCTTTCATTCCCTTCCTGCAGAACGACGACGCAAACCGTGCACTGATGGGCGCGAACATGCAGCGTCAGGCTGTGCCTCTGCTGACTACCGAGCCTCCCATTGTTGCTACCGGTATTGAGCATGCTGCAGCTGTGGACTCCGAGGTTTGCGTAAAGGCTACCGGCGACGGTACTGTTATGGCTGTTTCTGCCGACGAGATTACTGTGAAATATGACGATGGCGATGTGCAGACCTATAAGCTGACTAAGTTTGCCCGCTCTAACGGCGGCACTTGTGTCAACCAGCGCCCCATTGTCGTACAGGGTGAGCGCGTCAGCAACAATCAGATCATTGCTGACGGTCCTTCCTGCTCCGGCGGTGAGGTGGCACTGGGTAAGAACGTTCTGATCGGCTTCGTTACCTGGGAAGGTTACAACTACGAGGACGCCATTCTGCTGAACGAGCGTCTGGTTCGTGAAGACGTCTTTACTTCCATTCATATTGAAGAGCATGAGACCGAAGCTCGGGACACCAAGCTGGGACCGGAAGAGATCACCCGCGACATTCCCAATGTCGGCGAGGATACCCTGAAGGATCTGGACGAAAACGGTATTATCCGCATTGGTGCGGAGGTTCGCTCCGGCGACTACCTGGTTGGTAAGGTTACCCCCAAGGGTGAAACCGAGCTGACCCCTGAGGAAAGACTGCTGCGTGCGATCTTCGGTGAAAAGGCAAGGGAAGTTCGCGATACTTCTTTGAAGGTACCGCACGGTGAGAGCGGTATCGTTGTGGATGTTAAGGTGTTCACCAAGGAGAACTCCGATGAGCTGGCTCCCGGTGTTACGAAGTCTGTCCGCGTTTACATTGCCCAGAAGCGTAAGATCTCCGTGGGCGATAAGATGGCTGGTCGGCATGGTAACAAGGGTGTTGTTTCCCGGGTTCTGCCGGAAGAGGATATGCCCTTCCTGCCGGACGGCACACCTCTGGTTGTGGTGCTGAACCCCTTGGGCGTGCCTTCCCGTATGAACATCGGTCAGGTTTTGGAAGTGCACCTGGGCTATGCTGCTAAGGCATTGGGCTGGAAGGTCGCTACCCCTGTGTTCGATGGTGCTAACGAGAAGGATATCCGTGATACCCTGAAGTTGGCCGGTCTGCGTGAGGACGGCAAGACTCTGCTGTACGATGGCCGTACCGGCGAACCCTTCGATAACCCCGTAACCGTTGGTTATCCCTACTATTTGAAGCTGCACCATCTGGTTGACGATAAGATCCATGCCCGTTCCACCGGTCCTTACGCACTGGTTACCCAGCAGCCCTTGGGCGGTAAAGCCCAGTTCGGCGGTCAGCGTTTCGGCGAAATGGAAGTTTGGGCGCTGGAAGCTTACGGCGCAGCTTACACCCTGCAGGAGATCCTGACAGTAAAGTCCGACGATGTAACCGGTCGTGTGAAGACCTATGAAGCCATCGTTAAGGGCAGCAATATTCCCACCCCCGGTGTTCCCGAATCCTTTAAGGTTCTGGTTAAGGAGCTGCAGGCTCTGTGTCTGGACATTCGTGTGCTGGACGAGAGCGGCAACGAGATCGAACTGAAGGACGAGGAGGACGATGAAGAGCTGATTTATGCTTCTGAGGTAGGTCCCCAGCAAGTGGGCAGTGCCGATGAGGTGTTCAATGCCGGCTTTGGCATCGACGAAGACAGCCCGGAAGGTATTTTTGACGAGTCTGTAGCCGATGAGGATACAGATGTGTATGAAGATTAAGGAGGCGATACAATGGCAGATGCAATTTTTGATGCAATTAAAATTGGTATTGCTTCACCGGAAATGATTCGGTCATGGTCCTTTGGTGAGGTCAAGAAGCCGGAGACGATCAACTATCGTACTCTGAAGCCTGAGCGGGACGGTCTGTACTGCGAGAAGATTTTTGGACCTACCAAGGACTGGGAATGCCACTGTGGCAAGTATAAGAAGATCAAGTATAAGGGCAAGGTCTGCGACCGTTGTGGCGTTGAAGTTACAAAGGCCAAGGTCCGCCGAGAGCGTATGGGTCATATTGAGCTGGCCGCTCCCTGCAGCCATATTTGGTACTTCAAGGGAATTCCTTCCCGTATGGGTCTGATTTTGGATATCAGCCCGAAGATTTTGGAAAAGGTCCTGTACTTTGCTGCATATATCGTTACCGATCCCGGCGACGCACCCTTGGCCCTGAACCAGGTGCTCAGCGAAAAAGAGTACCGGGATATGCGTGAAAAGTATGAAGACGACTTCAAGGCAGGTATGGGTGCCGAGGCTGTAAAGGAACTGCTGAAGGGCATTGACCTGGAGCAACTGTCCGAGCAGCTGCGTGAGGAGCTGAAAACTGCTTCCGCCCAGAAGAAGCTGCGTCTTGTAAAGCGTTTGGAGGTCGTGGAGGCATTCCGGGAATCCGGCAATGATCCTTCCTGGATGATCATGGACGTTCTGCCTGTGATCCCCCCTGATATCCGTCCCATGATCCAGTTGGACGGTGGCCGTTTTGCTACTTCCGACCTGAACGATCTTTATCGCCGCGTGATCAACCGTAACAACCGCCTGAAGCGGCTGATCCAGCTCCACGCCCCTGACATCATCATTCGCAATGAAAAGCGTATGCTGCAGGAGGCTGTGGATGCCTTGATCGACAATGGTCGCCGTGGCCGTGCCGTTACCGGTGCAAATAACCGTGCACTGAAGTCCCTGTCCGATATGCTCAAGGGCAAGCAGGGCCGCTTCCGTCAGAACCTGCTGGGTAAGCGTGTTGACTACTCCGGACGTTCTGTTATCGTTGTTGGTCCTGAGCTGAAGCTGTATCAGTGCGGTGTGCCGAAGGAAATGGCTATCGAGCTGTTCCGTCCCTTCGTTATGAAGAAGCTGGTTTCTGATGGCTTGGCAAGCAACATTAAGTCCGCCAAGAAGATGATCGATAAGGGTAAGCCTGAAGTTTGGGATTCTTTGGACGATGTGATTAAGGATCGCCCTGTATTCCTGAACCGCGCACCTACCCTGCACAGACTGGGTATTCAGGCATTCGAGCCTGTTCTGGTTGAGGGCCGCGCACTGAAGCTGCACCCCCTGTGCTGTACTGCATTTAACGCCGACTTCGACGGTGACCAGATGGCTATTCACGTACCTCTGTCTGCAGAGGCACAGGCAGAAGCAAGAATGCTGATGCTGTCCGCAAACAACTTGCTGCGTCCCCAGGACGGCAAGCCCGTTACTGTGCCTACGCAGGATATGATCCTGGGTGCTTACTACCTGACCTACACCCGCCTGGGCAAGGCAGAGAAGGGCGCAGAGGAAGTCTATGTTACCGATGCAGGTGAGACCGATCTGCCCGTAGGCCAGCTGGTGGACGGCGACGAGTTCGTTGCTGCCAACAAGAAGGCAAAGGCAGAG
>JAZRNS010000042.1:0-8561 GCA_045648245.1 Faecousia sp.
GCCGGCACAAACGGAAAAGGCTCTACAGCAGCTATGACCGCATCGATCCTGCAAAAGGCAGGCTATCGCACCGGCCTTTACACCTCCCCTTATATCTACCGTTTCCATGAGCGTATCCAAATTGATGGCGAGCAGATCAGCGACGAAGATCTGGTGGCGGTAACCGAATATGTGAAGCCTTTGGCAGATTCTATGGAAGAATCCCCCACCGAGTTTGAACTGGTGTGCTGCATTGCCTTTGAGTATTTTAAGCGGAAAAAATGCGACATTGTGGTGCTGGAGGTTGGCATGGGCGGCGAATTTGACGCCACCAATGTAATTCAGGCGCCGGAGGTGGCGGTCATTACCAACATTGGATTGGATCATACCGATTACTTAGGTAGCACCCTGGAGGAAATCGCCCGCACAAAAGCCGGCATTTTCAAAGAAGGTGGCAATGCTGTGGTCTACCGTGGCACAGAAGGTGTAGAGGCAGTATTCGAGGAAGTTTGCAGACAAAAGAATGTAAGCTTAAAAAAGGCTGATTTTGCCGGCTTGCGCCTGCGCTCCCACGGCTTAGAAGGTCAGGTCTTTGACTGCGGCGAAAGAAAGAATTTGCACTTACCGCTGCTGGGCGATCACCAACTGCACAACGCGGCGGTGGTGCTGGGCATTGCAGATACCCTTATAGAAAAGGGCTACGCCATCACCGAGCAGAATATTTATGACGGCATGCAGGATGTAAGCTGGCCCGGTCGGTTTGACATTGTAAATCGGGACCCGTTGTTCATCATTGATGGCGGCCATAATCCCCAGTGCCTGGAAGCCTTGGTGAAGAACATTCAGGATTATCTGCCCGGCAAGAAGATCATTGCCCTGACAGGCGTTTTGGCAGACAAGGACTACGGCGATATGTACCGCCCGGTCATGCCGCTGGTGGAGCGGTTTGTATGCATCACGCCGGACAATCCCCGCCGCTTGCCGGCAGAGGATCTGGCAAAGTATTTGCAGGAAAAGGGCGCAACTGCAACTGCCTGCGATACCACTACCGATGGTGTAAAGACGGCAATGGCGCTATCCGGCAAGGACGGTGTGGTTCTGTGCTTTGGATCGCTGTATTCCATTGGCGCCATACACGATGCCCTGAAAGAAGTGCTGTCCGATTGACAGCATAAAAGCAGTTTAGTATAATAAAGAAAACACAAAAGGAGATCCCTTATGCATATTGGACACGATCATTCCATGGGCGGCGAGCATGCCCATTCCCATGAACATACCCACACCCACGAGCACACCCACGACGGTGTTGCCCACACCCATGCCCACGCCCACGCACACGACCATGGTCATGCACATCCCCATGAGCACGACCATCTCCACGCAGAGGGTCATACCCACGAACATAGCCATGACTGCGCCGGTAGCTGCGCAGGTTGTGCATCCAAGTGTGAGCATACTCCCATGGAAGAATTGGTGGCGCTGATGCAGTACATGGTGGGACACAATGCAGCCCACGCCAAGGAGCTGGCAGATTTGGCAGCACAGCTGGATAAGGCCGGCAACCATGCAGCCTTTGAGCAGGTTATGGCGGCAGTTTCCGATTTTGAAAAGGGCAACATGCGCCTGTCTGTGGTGCTGGCAAGCCTGAACACAAATTAAAATCGTAGGGCGGTGGCTTGCTCCCGCCGAACAGGAGAACAATATGTGCCTTTCAACAGTTTATAAAAATGAAATGACACCCGATGGGGTCATTATGAAAAATGTCATGCGCATCGAATGTAAGGACGGTTGCGTCATCCTTACCGACCTGATGGACAGAACTGTGTCCGTGGAAGGTACTTTGGAAAGTGCCAACCTGGTAGAGGGCTATGTGATCGTCCGCCAAAACTAACTGACAGAAGGAGCTATTATGCTGAAAAAATACCTGATCGTATTTTTTGTCTCCATGGTGCCCCTGATCGAACTGCGGCTGGCAGTACCCATGGCTTTGGGTATGGGGATCGACCATATTCCTGCGCTGATCGTCTGTGCCATTGGCAATATGGTGCCGGTGCCCTTTATCTATCTGTTTGCCCGTAAGCTTTTGTCCTGGGGCGCAAAGCAGCGCTACCTTGGTAAGATCTGTACCTTCTTTCTGCAAAAGGGAGAACGGGCAGGGCAGAAGCTGGTGAAAAAAACAGGCCGGGGCGGCTTGTTCATTGCCCTGATGCTCTTTGTGGGCATTCCTTTGCCCGGTACAGGGGCGTGGACCGGTGCATTGGGTGCCAGCTTTTTGAACATGGGTATTAAATCCACCGTACTGTCTGTCTGCCTTGGCGTTATCATGGCAGGGGTGATTATGGCGCTGGCAAGCAGCGGCGTGTTTCATATTATTGGAATGTAAGGAGTAAGATTATGGACTGTCTGTTTTGTAAGATCGTAGCAGGGGATATCCCCTCCACAAAGGTTTTTGAAGACGAGCTGGTTTATGCCTTCCGGGACATCAATCCCCAGGCACCCACCCATATTTTGGTAATTCCCAAGACCCATTTGGATTCCGTTGCCCAGGTCAATGGAGATAACAGCGGTGTGGTCGCTCATATTTTTGAGGTGATCCCCCAAATTGCCAATGCCGAGGGTTTGACAAATGGCTACCGGGTGGTGAGTAACTGCGGTGCAGATGCCGGTCAGACGGTGCACCACCTGCATTTCCACATTTTGGGTGGCAAGACCCTGTCTTTAGAAATGGCTTGACATTTGCAAATTTTCGGTTATAATATGATCAAATCGCATAACAGATCCATCTTCGGGGGGCCGATGTTATCGGCTGAGATTTGGCGTGAACGCCTTGACCCGTGAACCTGATACGGTCAGTACCGTCGTAGGAAAAGATGCATTTTGATACCTTCGTATCGCATTGCACCTGGACGGGTTTGCAATGCGGTGCTTTTTTTGGGTTACCTTCCAAAAATCTGCTTGAATCTTGACGGGTATTTTCCCCAATTCCGGCAATTATCCCCTTTGAAATACACAAAGTATTCCTGCAGTGGATAATTTCCGGCTTGTGAAAAAATCTCTCGTCAATCGCACAAGCATATTTTTCTCAGGCAACCCCGTACGCGCTACGGAAGCGTAGAAAGAAAACGGAGGTATTTTTATGAAAACCCACAAACTGCACCTGCGGGTGCGCGCCCTCTGCGAGGGTGCAATCATGGTAGCCATTGCCCAGATCCTTGGCTACATCAAGCTTTTTGGCAACTTGCCAAACGGCGGCTCCATCACCTTTGCCATGTTCCCGATCTTGCTCTTTGCCTTGCGCTGGGGCGTGGGAAAGGGTCTGCTTGCAGGCTTTGCCTTTGGCCTGCTGCAAATGATCTTTGACGGTGCCTATGCCTGGGGCTGGCAGTCCATGCTGCTGGATTATTTGGTTGCCTTTACGCCCTTGGGATTAGCCGGACTGTTCAAGGGAAAGAGCTGGGGCATTTTCCCCGGTACGGTGTTGGGCTGCAGTGCCCGTTTCCTGGTCCACTACATCAGCGGTGTTACCATTTACCGCATCAACGCCCCTACGGAAGTGCCGGGAATCGGTGTGTTTGACGATGCGGTGGTGTATTCCCTGGTATACAATGCAGCCTACATGCTTCCTTGCATGGTGCTGGCGCTGGGTGTAGCCGGTGTGCTTTATGCCCCTATGAAAAAATATTTTGCCGGACAGGACCTGCGCTCGTAAAAAATGCTTCCATTTCTTTGTAATTTCGTGTAAAATAAAGAAAAGCAGAAAACAGGAGGCGTATTTATGAGAACACAGCAACAAACCCCTGCAGACCACCGGGTGGAACATATTTTCCGCAGAATCCTCCACTTTATCGAGCGGGTCATTGCGGCCATTACCATTTTGGTCATGATTGCGGCGCTGGGCGTGGAGCTGTATAAGATGTTCACCGTAAGCGGCTATTTTGGCGCAATGGATACATATTTGCACCATATCCTAACCATTGTGGTGGGCCTGGAGTTTGTGCGTATGCTCATTGATACCACCCCTGCCAGCATTTTGGAAGTGCTGACTGTGGCGATCACCCGCCATGTGATTTTAAACCACGACGATTACTGGAGCAATGTGGCTTGCATTGCCTGTATTGCAGGTCTGTTTGCCATTCGCCGCTTCCTGATCCGCCGCAGCGAGCTGAAGGAAGAACTGGTGGATACCGAATAAGAATAAAGGCTACGACAGAAAACTGTTCGTAGCCTTTTTGCTATTTTTTGGCGCTTTGGAGCTGGAATTGCTTGGGGCTGATGCCATACATTTTTTTAAATTTTACACAGAAATAGTTGCTGTCTCCAAAGCCGCAATCCGCAGCAACCTGTGCAACAGATATATCCCGCTGCTGCTTTAGAAGCTGCTCTGCCCGCTGCAAACGCAGCAGATTTAAATATTCCCGGAAGCCAAAGCCGGTCTCCCGCTTGAAAAGCCTTGAAAAATGTTCCGGACTGACAGCACTGAACCGGGCCATATCCTCCAGCATCAAATCCGAGCAGAAGTGCTTTTGCAAATAGTCTGCAGCCCGGGTTATGGTTTCGTTGCCCTCCTGGGAGAGGGTGTAGGTGTTGGGGTTTCTTGCCAGCAGAATAAATAGCTGCTTCATACAGCAGTAAATGGAATCCTCACTCCAACGGTCGGGTTTGGTGTATTCCTTTTCAATGGTCAGCAAAATTTCGTGAATGGCCGGTGCAACCTGAGGATTTCGGTACAGATGGCAGGCGGGGATCGCCGCAGTGGGAATAAACCTGCGGGAGCAGTTGATCAGCAGACGGGCGTGGTTTAAATCCTTATAGGAAGAGTTGTGAATCACGCCGTCAGGGATCAGCACCAGGTCGCCGGGAACTAGGCGGTAAGACCGTCCGCCAATAAAGAATTCACAGTTACCTTCGGTGATAAAATAAAGCTCGAATAAGTTGTGATAATGCATCGGGCAGTAGAGATCTGCCGGCTCGTCAGACTGGCTGCTTCGGTCCAGCCAAAACACTTGATCGTCAGCAAATTTTATGTATTCCATAGTTACGCCTCCAGTATGGAATCCATTATACAGGGCAAAATCAAAAAAATCAAGATTTTTCCAAAGGATAATCAATATAATTAAGGTTTGCGCCCGCTATTGGGATTATAATGATACTATGAATAACTGGGGTTTCCCCGGAACAGAAAGGAACTATACATATGGAAAAGATTATTCAGTTCGGTGAAGGCGGTTTTCTGCGTGGATTTGTGGATTGGATGATCCAGATCTGCAATGAAAAAACTGATTTTGACGGCGAGGTCGTTGTGGTTCAGCCCATTGCCAAGGGTATGTGCGACATTTTGGCTGAGACCGATTGCAACTACACCCATATTTGCCAGGGCATTGAGGGCGTAGAGGAAAAGTGGGTTACCTGCTTGAGCCGCTGCGTAAAGCCCTACGACGATTTCGATGCCTATATTGCGCTGGCGGAGAACCCCAACTTCCGCTTCATCGTTTCCAACACCACCGAGGCCGGTATTTGCTTTGACGATCGGGACAGCATTACCGACCGTCCTGCTTCCAGCTTCCCCGGCAAGCTGACCCAGCTGCTGAAGCGCCGCTATGAGCTGGGCCTGGATGGCTTTGTGTTCCTGCCCTGTGAGCTGACCGACCGCAACGGCGACCTGCTGAAGAAGTGCGTTCTGCAGTATGCCGACCTGTGGGAGCTGGGCGAGGGCTTTAAGAAGTGGATCGAAGAAAAGAACATCTTCTGCTGCACCTTGGTTGACCGTATCAACACCGGCTTCCCCGGCGGCGACGAGAAGATGCGCAACACCTCTGAGTACTTCCACCTGTGGGTCATCGAAGGCTATGCTGACCTGTGCAAGGAGTTCCCCCTGGACAAGTGTGGCCTGAATGTGATCGTTACCGACCATCTGGAGCGCTACCGTACCCGTAAGGTTCGCATCCTGAACGGCGCCCATACCTCCACCATTCCCTATGCGCTTTTGAACGGTGTTGAGACCGTTAAGGATTGCATGGAGGATCCCGAGATTAGCGAGCACATGAGAAAGTGCATCTTCGAGGAGATCATTCCCACCTTGGATCTGCCGGAAGAAGAGCTGGTCAGCTATGCGAACGATGTCATGACCCGTTTCAAGAACCCCTACATCAAGCACTTCTGCACCTCCATCGCGCTGAACTCCGTCAGCAAGTTCCAGGTTCGTGTGCTGCCCTCCATTTTGGAGTACATCAAGCGCTTTAACAAGATGCCCGAGAACCTTCTGAAGGCGTTTGCAAAGCTCATCGACTTCTACCGTACCGACATGGTTAACGATGTTCCCGAAATTGCACAGTACATGAAGACTGCAACCGTTGCAGACATTCTGGCAAACGAGAGCATTTGGGGTCAGGATCTGAGCTTCCTGTATGACGAGGTTAACAAGTATGTTAATACACAAATCTGATAATGTTGAGGTTCAGCTGGAAACCGGTCATAAGTACGCCATTCGCCCTATTAAGGCTGGCGAAAATGTGATCAAGTACGGCAACCCCATCGGACACGCCACTGCAGACATTGCAGTGGGAGAGCAGGTACATACCCACAATCTTGCCACCAACCTGTCCGGCAAGATCGAATACGCCTATAATCCTGACGATTTGACCCGGGAGAGCATTCCCTCTCCCACCTTTATGGGCTATCTCCGCCCGGACGGTCAGGTTGGTATTCGTAACGATGTGTGGATCGTCAACACCGTTGGCTGTGTCAATAAGATCGCAGAGCAGATTGCAAAGCGCACCGGCGCAAAGTACTTTGCCCACCCCTATGGCTGCAGCCAGTTGGGCGACGATCAGACCATGACCCAGCTTGTCCTGCGGGGCATTATCAACAACCCCAACGCCGGCGGCGTTTTGGTGCTGGGCTTGGGCTGTGAGAACAACAATATTCCTCTGTTCCAGTCTGTTTTAGGTTCCTGGGACGATCAGCGGGTAAAGTTCATGATTGCCCAGGAGCACGAAGACGAGATCGCAGAGGGTGTAAAGCTCGTGCAGCAGCTGCAGGCCTATGCTGCTACCTTCCAGCGGGTTGAGCTGCCCCTGTCCAAGCTGGTCATTGGCCTGAAGTGCGGCGGCAGCGACGGCTTCTCCGGCATTACCGCCAATCCTTTGGCTGGCCGTCTGTGCGACCGGTTCACTGCTATGGGTGGCCGCTGTGTGCTCACAGAAGTACCGGAGATGTTCGGTGCAGAGCATCTTTTGATGCAGCGCTGTGTCAGCCAGGAAGTCTTTGAAAAGACTGTGAAGCTGATCAACGATTTCAAGGATTACTACACCCGCCATAATCAGGTGGTTTATGAAAACCCCTCTCCCGGCAATAAGGCAGGCGGCATCACCACACTGGAAGAGAAGTCCTTGGGCTGTATCCAAAAGGGTGGTCTGGCACCGGTTACCGATGTGCTGGACTATGGCGACCGTGTTACAAAGCCCGGTCTTTCCCTGCTGAACGGACCCGGTAACGATATTGTGGCAGTAACCAACCTGATGGCTGCCGGCGCCCACATTATCCTGTTCACCACTGGCAGAGGCACCCCGCTGGGTACCGGTATTCCCACTGTAAAGATCGCCACCAACCATAATTTGGCGGTGAAGAAGTCCGGCTGGATCGATTTTGACGCTTCCGGCATGCTGGAAGGCAAGGATTTGACCGACGATCTTTTGCAGTATATTATTCGTGTTGCCAACGGTGAGCAGACCAAGAATGAGATCAACGGCTGCGAAGAAATCGCTATCTTCAAGGACGGCGTAACGCTGTAAAGGAGCAACTGCATGAATTTTTTGGAAGAGCGGATCATCCGGGACGGATTGGTTAAGGAAGGCAATGTATTAAAAGTAGATAGCTTTTTGAACCACCAGATGGATATTGCCCTGATGGATCAGATGGGTGCGGAATTCCATAAGCGCTTTGCAGGCAAGGAAGTTACCAAGGTCTTGACCATTGAGGCTTCCGGCATTGCCATTGCCTGCTCGGTGGCGCGGTGCTTCGGTGTCCCCATGGTGTTTGCCAAAAAGTCCAAGAGTATCAATATCGACGGCGATATGTATGTGGCAGAGGTGGAGTCCTTTACCCACAAGAATAAGAATCAGGTCATTGTGTCCAAGAAGTTCTTGAGCAGCGATGACAAGGTCTTGATCATTGACGATTTCCTGGCAAACGGCTGCGCGTTGCAAGGCCTTATCTCCATTGTGGAGTCTGCAGGTGCAACGGTTTCCGGTTTGGGAATCGCCATTGAAAAAGGTTTTCAGATCGGCGGTCAGGTAATTCGCAATTTGGGTTACCATTTGGAGTCTTTGGCGATCGTGGATGCCATGGACGCCGAAACCGGCGAAATTCAGTTCCGTCAGCAAAAGTAAAGCGATGCGCCTGCTACCCAACCGGTAGCAGGCGTTTTTGTTTCCCGGAGCGTGCAAAAACGCCAATCCGACAAAAGGTGCTTGCTTTTTTGCTTTCCCTTTGCTATAATACCCACACTACGCGGGATTGGTATATCGGTATTATGCGGCCTTCCCAAGGCTAAGAGGCGGGTTCGACTCCCGTATCCCGCTCCA
>JAZRNS010000043.1:0-16322 GCA_045648245.1 Faecousia sp.
AAATTATGAAAAACCTAAAACCCCGTAAGCCCTCCTGGTGGAATGAGTTCAAGGAGTTTGCCGTTAAGGGCAACGCCATGGCTCTGGCTGTTGGTACTATTATCGGCGCTGCATTCAAGGGCATCGTTGATAGCCTGACCGCTCACATCATCATGCCTGTGATTTCCATCTTCTTAGGTGGTATCGACTTCAAGGAAATGAAGATCGAGCTGCCCCGTCTGTTCGGCGAAGCACCTCTGGACGAGGCTGGCCAGCCCATCGTAAACTACCTGTACTACGGTGAGTTCATTTCCGCTGTGATCAACTTCTTCATCTTGGCTCTGGTTGTGTTCTTCATCGTCAAGGCCGTCAACGCTCTGACCGAGATTGGCAAGAAGAAGGAAGAGCCCGCACCTGAGGCACCCCCCGCACCTCCTGCTCCCAGCGCAGAAGAAGTTCTGCTCACCGAGATCCGCGACCTGCTGAAGGAGAAGAACTAATTGAAATCTGCAAAAAGACTGCTGGCAGGGCTGCTGTGTTGCACAGCTATCCTTGCCGGCTGTTCAGCGCCTGAAGAGCAAAAGGTTACTTGCCAGGAGCTGACCCTTATCCTTCCTGTTGCCTATGAAGATTTAAGCGGAGAATCCTATGCAGAAGGCTTTTCCCTGATCTATGGCACCCGGACAGAGGCGGTTTTGGTAAGCTATGAGACCATTGCCGCTTTGGATGCTTACATACCTGCCAGCCAGCCGGATTCTTATGCCTATGCCAAACTGCTGGCTCCTTTGGTGGGTGCGCAGGAAGCGCCGGTCAAGGCAGAGGATTTTGCTTATTTCACCTATGAGGCTGTGGTGGAGGATACAGAGATTACCTATCTGTGCGGCATTTTCCAATCCAGCGATAAATATTGGACGGTGATGTTCTATTGTGCCAGTGCAGAATTTTCTGCCCGGAAGGCAAATTTTATGGGTTTTCTAGAGGCTGTAGTTGTGGATTAACCCATTGACAAAGGAAACCAAAGTGCCTATAATAGATATGTTTTTACGGATTTGAGAAAAATTCTTCGCATAAAGAAAAAGGATGGGTATCTCATGTTTAAGATCGTTGCAAAAAGAGAACTGAACAGTGCAGTAACCTTGATGGAGATCGAGGCTCCCTTTATCGCCAGAAAGGCAAAGGCCGGTCAGTTCATTATTTTCCGTTTGGATGAGCAGGGCGAGCGCGTTCCTTTGACCATTGCCGGCTATGACCGGGAAAAGGGAACCGTTACTATTATTTTCCAAAAGGTTGGCTTTGCCACCATTGCCCTCGGCAATTTGAATGCGGGCGATTACATTCGCGACTTTGTTGGTCCTTTAGGCAAGCCCACTCCCGTAGAGGGCAAGAAGAAGGTCTGTGTGGTTGGCGGCGGCGTTGGCTGTGCCATTGCCCTCCCCTCTGCAAGAGCTTTTAAGGAAGCCGGTGCTGAGGTTACGGTTATCGTTGGTTTCCGCAGCAAGGACATCGTGATTTTGGAGGAGGAATTTAAGGCAGTTGCAGACCGCCTGATCCTCATGACCGACGATGGCTCTTACGGTCAGCACGGACTGGTTACCCAGCCTTTGAAGGAAATGCTGGAAAACGGCGAGGAGTTTGACGAGGTTTTGGCGATTGGACCGATTCCCATGATGAAGTTCGTTGCCCTGACAACCAAGCCCTTCGGTACCCACACCATGGTTTCCTTGAACCCGGTTATGGTAGACGGCACCGGTATGTGCGGTGGCTGCCGTGTAACCGTAGGCGGCGAGGTGAAATTTGCCTGTGTGGACGGCCCGGAATTTGACGGTCATCAGGTAGACTTTGCTGAGCTTATGAGCCGCAATGCTACATACCGCAACCGGGAAGCACAAGTGAAGGAAGATCACGCCTGCCGCATGGATGCCATGGGTAAGGCGCTGATTCAGTAAGGAGGAAACTGCAATGGCGAATATGACTTTGGTTAAGACCCCTATGCCGGAGCAGGATCCCAAGATCCGCGCCCGCAACTTTCAGGAAGTAGCTATAGGCTACACCGCCGAAATGGCCATCGAGGAAGCAAACCGCTGCCTGGGTTGTAAGAATCCCAAGTGCGTGGAGGGTTGCCCGGTGAATGTGCGGATTCCGGAGTTTATTAAAAAGATTCAGGAAGGCGACTTTAAAGCTGCCTACGAGATCGTTACTTCTACCAATGCCCTGCCGGCATTGTCCGGGCGTGTCTGCCCCCAGGAAAGCCAGTGCGAATGTCGCTGTGTCCGGGGTGTGAAGGGTGAGCCCGTTGCCATTGGCCGCTTGGAGCGGTTTGTGGCAGACTGGTATCGGGAAAATGTGAATGCAATGCCGGAGAAGGTAGCAACCAACGGCAAAAAGGTTGCAGTTGTGGGTTCCGGCCCTGCGGGTCTGACCTGTGCATCTGACCTTGCCAAGAAGGGTTATGCGGTTACTGTATTTGAAGCATTGCACACCGCAGGTGGTGTGCTGGTATACGGCATCCCGGAATTCCGTCTGCCCAAGGCAATCGTAGCCAATGAGGTTACCAAGCTGCAGGCACAGGGTGTGGAAGTGATGACAAACATGGTCATCGGTCGGGTTCTGACCATTGATGAGCTGTTCGAAATGGGTTATAAAGCTGTTTTCGTAGGCTCCGGCGCAGGTCTGCCTATGTTTATGAACATTCCCGGCGAATCTTTGGTGGGCGTTATGTCTGCTAACGAGTATTTGACCCGTACCAACCTGATGAAGGCATACGACGCAAGCTATGACACCCCCATTATTAAGTCCAAGGCAGTTGCCGTGGTTGGCGGTGGCAATGTGGCGATGGATGCTGCCCGTTGCGCTATGCGCTTGGGTGCAGAGCATGTATATGTGGTTTACCGCCGTGGTGAGGCAGAAATGCCTGCCCGTGCCGAGGAAAAGCACCATGCCAAGGAAGAGGGCATCGAGTTTAAGACTTTGTGCAATCCCGTGGAGATTTTGGGTGATGAGAATGGCCGTGTATGCGGCATGAAGTGTATTCGTATGGAGCTGGGTGAGCCGGACGCTTCCGGTCGCCGCCGCCCCATCGAAGTTCCGGATTCTGAATTTGTTTTGGATGTGGACACCGTCATCATGTCTCTGGGAACCAACCCCAATCCCTTGATCCGCTCCACCACGCCCGGCTTGGAGACAAACCGGAAGGGTTGCCTGATCGTGAATGAAAACGAGATGACCACCCGGGACGGCGTGTTTGCCGGCGGCGATGCGGTTACCGGCGCAGCAACCGTTATTCTGGCAATGGGCGCAGGCAAAAAGGGTGCAGCTGCCATCGATGCCTACCTCCAGGATAAATAAGTTATGTAAACCAACTACACCCGTACCATCGGTGCGGGTGTTTTTTGCCCTCTGCGTCAGCCCACAAGGGCTGACGCAGAGGGCAACATGCCATTTTACCCCACGTCATTGCGAACCAGTGCGCACTGGGTAGTGGCAATCTCCTCGTTGGTGGTGTGGTTGCCTGCCGGCGGCGGTACTTTTAGTGAAGAAGGATCTGCAGCACATCCTTGATCGGTCCTTCGTATACCCAAATTGGTGTTTTTTGAAGATAGATATGCAAAAATGCCTGCAGCTCCTTACGGGAAAGTGTCTCCAAATACCCGCGGGAATATTTTTCCCGAAAGTCCAGCGCCACAAGCCTCCAATGCAAAATATAATCCCGCAGTTTAAGTGCTTGGGGAGACCGGGCTTTCCTACCCATCCAGAAACGGTATCCCTTTTTAGGGTAGGCTATTAGCTTCTCCTGCGGCAATTCACAGAAGTATTCATAAAGATATTTGTTGCCGGGCAGAGTAACAGAAAGATGTAAGCGCAGATCTTCCTCTTCTGACAGGTCATACTTTCTCATGGTCGATCCTCCTGAATTATTATGGATATATCATATATCCAGTTTCGACACAATGGCGCAAATTAACTATAAAATAGACACATAATATATCTACAGAGTGATTTTTATGGCTGTAAAAAGTGTGTCTATACGAATTGAAGAGGAAAAGCTGGAGAGGATTGGCTATGTTGCTGACTTTGAGGGACGAAGTGTCAACAGTCATGTTCTGGTGCTGATTCGTGAGAGTATTGAGGCATTTGAAAAGAAATACGGAAAAATTGAGGGTGAAATCCCCCTTGCGGAGAATGTAAAGCCCTCCGGAAAACACAGTTAACTTCCGGTTCTTTGCAAAAAGAGCGCATCGCAATTTGCGATGCGCTTTTTAGATGCTTCGACTCCGGCTACGCCTCCGCTCAAAATGACGCTGCCGGGGGCCTATGTATTATTTCTTATTTAGCATGGCGGTTGCATTTTCTTAGCACCTTCTGCATAGATTGTCCAAGGAGGGATGGACTATGCAGAAAAAGGATATTTCCATTGCATTGGCGGCGGTTTGCGCTGCAGTGGCGCTGACAGTGAGCCAATTTGTGGTTCCTACCGTAGAAACGGGGGCGTGGGGACTAAGCTTTTCAGAAGAAGGCAAGACGCCCAGCGGCCCGGCAAGTGTCCGGCAGCTATCCGAGTTCGATGCCGCCTATGTGGGCGACACCACCCAGCCGGTATTGTATCTGACCTTTGATGCAGGTTATGAAAACGGCTGCACGGAAAAGATTTTGGATACCTTGGAAAAACACAATGTACCGGCAGCCTTCTTTTTGGTAGGTAATTATATGGAGAAAAATGCAGATTTGGTGCGCCGTATGGTGGACGAGGGACATATTGTTGCCAATCATACCATGCACCATTACGATATGAGCAAGCTTACGGACAAGGCGGCCTTCCAAAAGGAGCTGGAGGACTTAGAAACGCTGTTCACCTCCATAACCGGCAAGGAATTGCCTAAGTACTACCGCCCGCCCCAAGGCATATACTCGCAGGAGAACTTAAAAATGGCCCAGGAGTTGGGGTATCAAACGGTATTTTGGAGTCTTGCCTATGTCGATTGGAACAACGATGCCCAGCCAACTGCCCAGTATGCCTTTGACAAGCTGTTGCCCCGCACCCACAACGGCGCAGTGGTGCTGCTTCACAGCACCTCTGCCACCAACGCCCAGATTCTGGATGAATTGCTTACCAAGTGGGAAGCAATGGGCTATCGCTTCGAGAGCATCGACAAACTGTTTGCAAATTGAAAATTGAAAGTGCAGGGACGCCCCATGATACCCATGTTATTGCGAGGGCGACGCGGTTGCCTGCCGGCGGCGCTCAGGCTCGCGGCCCGGAATGACCGATAGGCGGGGTCATTGCAAAAATATATTCGGCGGCAGCATACCGCAAAAAGCCCCGGTTGCAATTACGCAACCGGGGTAATTGTTATTTATTTGCGCTGGTAGAGCGCAGGGTAACGTCGTGTGCGCCACCTTCCACGATGGAAACAGAGGAAACCAAGGTCAGCTTGGCATCCCGCTGCAGATCAGGGATGGTGATCACGCCGCAGTTACACATGGTAGACTTGACCTTATAAAGGCTGGCCTCCACATTGTCATGCAGGCTGCCTGCGTAGGTAACATAGGAGTCAACGCCCTCTTCAAAGCTCAGCTTGGTCTTACCGCCCAGGTCATAGCGCTGCCAGTTCCGGGCACGGTTGGAGCCTTCGCCCCAGTACTCCTTCATATAAGCGCCGTTTACCAGTACCTTGGGCGTGGGCGACTCATCGAAGCGGGCAAAGTAACGGCCCAGCATCATGAAGTCAGCACCCATAGCCAGAGCAAGTGTCATGTGGTAATCGTGCACGATACCGCCGTCAGAGCAGATCGGCACATAAATGCCGGTTTCCTTAAAGTATTCATCCCGGGCGGCTGCCACTTCGATCAAAGCGGTTGCCTGACCGCGGCCAATACCCTTTGTCTCACGGGTGATACAAATAGAACCGCCGCCGATGCCGACCTTAATAAAGTCTGCGCCAGCCTTGGCAAGGAACAGGAAGCCTTCTCTGTCAACCACATTGCCAGCACCGATCTTTACGGCATCGCCGTAAGTATCCCGAACCCACTTAATGGTATTTGCCTGCCAGCAGGTGTAACCCTCAGACGAGTCGATACACAGCACATCTGCGCCGGCTTCCAGCAGAGCAGGAATACGGGTTGCGTAGTCCCGGGTGTTGATACCGGCACCTACCAGATAGCGCTTTTCTGTATCCAGCAGCTCCAGAGGATGCGCCTTATGGGAGGCATAGTCCTTCCGGAAAACAAAGTACATCAAATGGTCATTTTCGTCTACGATAGGCAGGGTGTTCAGCTTATGTTCCCAAATGATGTCGTTGGCAGTTTTTAAGGTAGTGTCAGCGGTGCCCACGATCATTTTTTCCCGGGGGGTCATAAAGGAGGAGACCTTTTCTGTGCCGTCCATACGGCTGACACGGTAATCCCGGCCGGTAACGATGCCCAAAAGCTTGCCGTTGGCGCTGCCGTCGTCGGTAATGGCCACGGTGGAGAAGCCGTTCTGTTCCTTCAGAGCCAGCACATCTGCCAGGGTTGCATCGGGTGTCAGGTTGGAGGCGGAAACCACGAAGCCAGCCTTGTGATTCTTCACCTTTGCCACCATGGCTGCCTGAGATTCGATGGACTGAGAGCCGAAAATGAAGCTCAAGCCACCCTCTTTTGCAAGGGCGATGGCCAAGGAATCGTTGGAAACAGACTGCATAATCGCAGAAGTCATGGGAATGTTCAAGCTGATAGCCGGTTCTTCCACGCCCTTGCGGTATTTGGTCAGGGGTGTGCGCAAGGAAACCTTGTCGGGTATGCATTCCTCAGAAGTATAGCCGGGGATCAGCAGATACTCGCTAAAGGTGTGGCTGGGCTCGGGATAATAGTAGGCCATGAAACTTACCTCCTGTGTAAATATAAGAAAATATGATTGTTCAACAGTATACCACAGCTTTACGGGGCGGTCAAGAAATTTTCGCCGGAAAACCACGGTTTTCTACACCAAAACTGTCCTTACAAAGGCCCTTGTTTGATCTTTGCGTAGCGGCGGGGGTACTGAGATGGTGTGGGCTTGATCTTTTTAAGAATTATGACAGAATGCGCCGTTCCGTCTATGGGGAATTGCACCACTTTTTCCAGCTTCAAGCCCAAGCGGCAGATGGCGTTTTTCGCCTCGTCCAGCTCCTCCTGGGCCGCCATGCCTTTCATAGCCAGAACCTTCCCCCCCACCTTTACATAAGGTGCAGTCAGTTCCAGCAGGATATTCAGCCTTGCAACGGCACGGCTGGTGGCGATATCATATTGCTCCCTGCGATTGACCACTTCTTCTTCGGCACGGCCGGTGATACACTGGGCGTCCACGCCCAAGGTGGGAAGCACCCCGGAAAGCCAGTTCATGCGCTTTGCCAAAGAGTCCAGCAGGGTAAGCTCCACTTCCGGGCAGGCGATCTTCACCGGCACGCCGGGAAAACCGGCGCCGCAGCCCACATCGATCATGCGTTTTCCCTTCAGCTCCGCTAAGGTCAGCAGGGAAATAGAGTCTAGCAGGTGGAGCTTTGCTACCTGCTCCGGCTCGGTGATGGCGGTCAGGTTCATGACCTTGTTTTGTTCCACCACAGCCTGACCGAATTTACAAAGGGTTTGCTGGCGTTCAGAATCTAAGGTAAGACCCAATGCAGGCAGACCGGCCTGCAGGGCCGAAAGCATTTTTTCCATACTCATCGTGCATTGGCAAGACCAGACAGGTCAACAGCGGATTCGTCCAACGGATCAAAGGGCGCAGCCTCTTCCTCCTTTAACAGGGGCAGGACATGCTTCTGAATGTGCCAAACCACCAGCAGATCACAGGTCTGTCCGTCCAGCGCTGCTTTTTTGCCGAAGAAATCGGTACAGACATCCAGGTCGTGCTGGAGCTGGATGGACACATCCTTTTCCAGGGTGTACAGAGAATACTGATCGGAGGAAGCGGCAATGTCTTCCATTGCTGCGTAGCAATAACGGTATGCCATTAAATAAGCGGCATACTGGAATTCCACAGAATCGTTAGAGGAACAGGCTAAAAATGCGGCAAGATTTGCATCATGCTCTGTGGCAATACACATTCTGCGTGCCATTTCCCGGCACATGGTAAAGGGCATCCAAACGGCGGGGGTTTCCGGGTTGACCGCGGCCTCACCGGTGAGCGCTACAGTTACGCCGTCTGTACCCTTGGCGGTGAAATAGCCGCTCCAGTCCAGGGTTTTTACCGGCAGCAAAGAACCGGCAAACACAGGGTAGAACTGCTGATAAGTTAAGTTTTCAAAGCCGTTTGCGGCCTGCAAAGCCATTTCAGAAATTTCCGGATAGACAACATCCCCGTTGCTATCCCGCTCCACCTGCTGGGCAAGGGCATTTGCTTTGTCCCGGTAGAAAATGGCGGCATCGTTTAATTCGCTGACGGTGTACTTATATTCTGCGTTTTCCAGCTGAATGTCCGCAGCCAGCGGACTGGCGTATTTGTTCAAGCCATACATAGCAGTATTCAGCAGGCTCACAGCAAACACGCAAGCCAAAACCCAACCCAGCCACTGAAAGGCATTCCACCG
This sequence comes from Faecousia sp., assembly GCA_045648245.1. Taxonomy (GTDB): domain Bacteria; phylum Bacillota; class Clostridia; order Oscillospirales; family Oscillospiraceae; genus Faecousia. The sequence goes on from JAZRNS010000043.1 coordinate 8,523, forward strand.
GAACAGGAACATCAGCACAGCGCTGGCAAGAACCAGCACGATCAGCACCAGCAGCAGTACCTGCCAAACACAGAAGCTGACGCTGGAACTCCAGTTTGCTAGATAAGATTGAGCCATGCGGGTAACATAGGGGTAAACCATGTCCACAAGCTGGCTATGGCCTTTGGCAAAAGATGCCAAGCCCCAGCTGCAGGCTGCCACAATGGCAGCGATCAAATATCCACGCCAATATTTCAAAGGAAAACCCTCCTTTAATGCAGAATTACGGCATAGTTGAAACCACGCCACTATATCGTTATCTTATAGTATAGCACAAAAATATCTGCTTGTCTGCCCCTAAATGATATTTTTTTCAAACACTACACCAATTCTCCCAATAAACCCTCCTGAAACAGGCCGGTAATGCGCACCTTGCGGCATAGGTTGTGCAGCTCAGTGCCGGAAACATAGACTTTTACATAGTTGGGCGCATGTCCGGTGTAATACATGCCGGAGGGCTCTTCAAAAAGCACATCCTGCTGGGTATCCACCAGCTTTTCCCGATAGGCAACCGACATTTTCTCTGCAACCGCCATTGCTTGCCGACTACGGCGCTCTTTTGTTTCGTTATTGTGCTGACCGGGCATTTTGTCTGCGGGCGTGCCGGGACGGCGGGAATAGGGGAAAATATGCATATCCGCAAAGCCGCATTTTTGAATAAAGGCAAGACTTTCGGCAAATTCTTCTTCTGTTTCTGCCGGGAACGCCACGATCATGTCGGTGGTAACGGCACAGTCCGGAAAGGTATTTTTTAGTAAATTCACACTTTCCAAATACCGCTCGGTGTCATACTTGCGGTGCATACGGGCAAGGACGCTATCACAGCCGGACTGCATGGACAGGTGGAAATGGGGGCAAAGATTGGGCAGAGAACGGAGCTTTTTGCAAAAATCCTCCGTTACGATCCGCGGCTCTAAAGAACCCAAACGGATGCGCACCTGGGGAACTGCATTGCACACAGCTTCAATCAGCTGGGACAAATGGGGCTTGCCCGGCAGGTCAGCACCCCAGGAGGCGATCTCAATACCGGTAATGACCAGCTCCCGATAGCCTTGCTTTTCAAGGTCTTTTGCCTGAGCGATCACAATATCCGCAGGGGCGGAGCGCACAGGGCCCCGGGTGTAGGGAATGATGCAGTAGGTGCAAAAATTCACGCAGCCGTCCTGCACCTTTAACAGCGCCCGGGTCCTGCCTTCCAAACCGCCTGCAGGCAACACCTCAAAGCTGCGGCGCTTCAGGGCTTCGTCCAGCATCTTGGCAGGCCTTCGGGTGGAAATGGTGTTTAGAATCTGCTCTAAAAATTCCTCCCGCTGGGCGCTGCCGCCAATAACATCGATACCCAGATCCTCCAAAGCCTGAGCAGCATGCTGGGGGTAGCAGCCGCAAACGCCCAAAACGGCGTGGGGATGCTCCCGACGGCAACGGCGGATCACCGCCCGGTTTTTCTTGTCGGCAACAGCGGTAACGGAACAGGTGTTAATGATGTAAGCATCGCATTCGTCTTGAAAAGAGCCTGTTTCATGACCGGCAGCCGCCAAAAGCTGCTCCATGGCCTGGGTCTCGTATTGATTCACTTTGCACCCGAGGGTGTAAAAACCGATTTTCATAGTTTTGCTCCCAGAGAATATTTTTCTTATTATAATCGAAAAAATTCTGTTTGTACAGCATACATTATAATTGAAAATAGAAAATGGAAAATTGAAAATTAGGAAAAGCTTTCGACCCATCATGTCATTGCCACGGGTGCTTTAGCACCCGTGGCCACCTCTCCCTATGGGAGAGGTGGCAGCCCGTAAGGGCTGACGGAGAGGGCAAAGACGGAGGGGGATAGGATACGGTTCCTGTCAGTTTCGTTGACTTTTTCTTTTTGAAATGCTAAGATAATCAAAAGATTGGAACCCATAGGGGGTAATGTTATGCAGTATATTCTAATGATCCTGTTTGCTGCCTTTTCGGTGGGGCTGGATCAAATAACCAAATACTGGGTGGTGGAAAATATTCCCCTGTTTTCCCGACAGGAGGCGATCCCCGGCTTGTTCCACCTGACCTATGTGCAAAATACCGGGGCGGCATTCTCCTCTTTTGAGGGGATGATTTGGCTGTTTATTGTGATTTTTGCCCTGTTTACCGTCTTTTTGGTTTGGGAATTTGCAAAGAACCGCTGGGGTTTTACAACGCTGGAAAAGTGGTTTTTGGTGGCAGTTTACGCTGGGGGTCTGGGCAATGTGATCGACCGGATCCGGCTGGGTTTTGTGGTGGATATGATCGCGGTGGACTTTATGGATTTTCCGGTGTTCAATGTGGCGGACTGCTTTATTACCTGCGGCTGCATAGCCTTGCTGGTGCACCTGATCTTTTTCAACAAAGGGTTCTGGAAGGAAGATAAAAAATGAATCTCACGGCAGATATTTCCGGCGAACGGCTGGATGCATTTCTTGCCCGCACAATGGAAAACATGAGCCGCTCCGGCGCCCAAAAGCTGCTGGAAGAGGGCTGTGTTCTGCGTTGTGGCAAACCGGGCAAGAAGAATGACAAACTGAATATGGGCGATGAGATTCAGGTAACCCTGCCGGAACCGAAAAGTGTGGACATCGCCCCCAGAGAGATGCCCCTGGATATTGTGTACGAAGACGAAGATCTGCTGGTGGTCAATAAGCCCAAGGGTTTGGTGGTCCACCCGGCGGCAGGTCATGCCGACGATACTTTGGTCAACGGTCTGCTCTTTGCCATGGGCGACGAGCTTTCCGGCATTAACGGCGAGTTGCGCCCCGGTATTGTTCATCGCATCGACAAGGACACCTCCGGGCTTTTGGCTGTAGCGAAAAATGACTTTGCCCACACCATGCTTGCATCCCAGTTAAAAGACCATTCCATGGCCCGTACCTATGAAGCCATTGTGTGCGGCAATTTAAAAGAAGATTCCGGCACGGTAGATGCGCCCATTGGCCGTCATCCCACCGACCGGAAGAAAATGTGTGTAACGGCCCGCAATTCCCGCAATGCAGTAACCCATTGGGAGGTAATTACCCGCTACCGTGGCTACACCCATGTGCGGTGCAATCTGGAAACCGGACGCACCCACCAGATCCGCGTCCATATGGCACACATTGGACACCCCATTTTGGGCGATACTGTCTACGGACGGAAAAAACCGGAGCTGGGACAGGAGAGTCAATGCCTGCACGCAGGTGTGCTATGCTTCCGTCATCCCCGGGATCTGCGCCCGGTGGTGGTTGCCGCACCTCTGCCGGATTATTTTCTGCAGGTGTTGGAAAAGCTAAAGAAAAGCTTTTCATAAAAGGAGGGGGCAAGCCCCATGAACCTGAAAAAAACCCGAATTTATAAAACCCTTCGCAGCTTCCTGTCTGCAGGGGAAGGAAAACAGATTGGAATTTATGCCGCCAATGCAAGCTTTTTTATTGCACTGGCGGTATTTCCTGCCCTGTCGCTGACGGTGAGTATTTTGCGCTATACAGGCATATCTGTGGATGCCCTGACGGCACTGCTGGAGGGCGTGATCCCGGCGGCGCTTGTCCCCTTTGGGAAAAAGCTCATTTTTCAGACCTACCAAAGCACTACCGGAACGCTGCTGTCGTTGTCGGCAGTGGTGGCATTGTGGTCTGCCAGCCGGGGCATTCACGGCTTGCGAACAGGACTGAACGCCATTTACGGGGTGCAGGAGAACCGGGGCTGGCTACGCAAGCGGGCGGTAAGCATGGTGTATACCTTTGCCTTTTTGCTGGTGCTGCTTTTGACCCTGGCGCTCCATGTGTTCGGTACAAGGGTGCTGCATCTTCTGCCGGATGCTTTTGTAAGGGTCAGCAGATTTCGGTTTTTTCTGCTGCTGTTTATCCAATCGGCAGTATTTGCCCTGATGTATATGATCCTGCCAAACAACCCAAACCGCTTTGCAGACAGCGTCCCCGGGGCGGTGCTGTCCTCTGCCGGGTGGCTGATATTCTCTCAGGTATACTCGGTGTATGTGGAAAGATCAGCTGGCTATGCCAATATCTACGGCTCGGTGTATGCGGTGGCTTTGAGTATGCTTTGGCTGTATTTTTGCCTGTCCATTTTGTTCTACGGCGGCGTATTGAACCAATATTTACAAAAAGAAGATCAGGGAGAAAACTCTCCCTGATCTTTTATCCGTTAATATTGTAGTCTGCACTGAGAATATTCATAGCGCGGCACAGCTTGTGCAGATACACCAGCGGGCCAATACACACCAAAAGTGTTCCGAAAATTTCCCAGCCCCAGAATGTGCCGGCACCAAACCGGTAAGGAAGCTGACGGCGGCGCAGCTCTGTGCCGATGCGGGCAGAAATGCGGCTGCCCCAAATGAGCAGACCCAGACAAAGGGGAACAAGTCCTGCCAAAGACCAAGCCCAATGCAGATCTGCCGGCAGCCAGTCAAGCTGCAGGGGAGGCAGGTTCAGCCATGTAAACAGTGCTGCGTGCCAAACCGCAAAGCAGGACAGCAAAACAAAGGGCAGGCACCATAATATCACCAGGATCAAAGGACGGGTCTTTTTGCCGTCATATTGTCCGGCAATGGTGTTGATGTCCCGGGAAAAGATGGGGTAGATACACAGGGTAAGAATACCCAAAAGAATAGTCTTCAGCCAGCCGCGATTGGTTTTGAGCCGCTGTACAGGGGGACTTACCGGATCATGCATAGCAATACCTCTCTTGTGAAAAATGGGAGATTCTGTCTTTTATTATAAATGGGTGCTTGGGGTGTGTCAACGAAAATTATCCGCCAAAGGCCTGCAGCGCCAGCCGGAACGCGCCGTATACGCCCGCATCGTTGCCAAGCTCTGCAATTTTGAAGTGCACATTTTTGGAAGCATGGAACACATGGCGCAGGAAGTGGGGGTGCATACCGTGGATGAGGACCTCACCGGCTTTGCTCACGCCGCCGCCTAAAATCACCGCTTCCGGATCCAGTATGGTGCACACATTGGCAAGAAATTCCCCCAACAGGGCGTAGAACTGCCCCAAGATTTCCAGCGCCACAGCGTCCTCTTGCGCCCCGGCGTCAAACACATCCTTGCAGGTCAGGGGCGAAATGGCACGCAGACAGGAGGGGGCGTCGGTGTGGGCAAGATGGCGCTGTGCCAGTCGAACCACACCGGTGGCAGAGCAGTATTGCTCCACACAGCCAAACTGTCCGGAGGTGTGCTGTTGCGGCTCATGGCGGTTGAGGATCATATTGCCGATCTCACCGGCAGAGCCGCCTGCACCGCATAGGATTTTGCCACCTAAGAGAATGCCGCCGCCGACCCCGGTTCCCAGCGTAACCATGACCATATCTTCATAGCCCTGGCCACTGCCCTTCCAGCACTCGCCCAAGGCTGCCACATTGGCATCGTTGCCGGCTTTTACCGGAAGTCCCGTCAGCTGGGAGAGGGCCTGTTCCACATTGAAAACGCCCCAGCCCAGATTCACACAGCGGTTTACCATTCCCTGCCGGTTCACAGGGCCGGGTACGCCCAAGCCGATTCCCAGAAGGCTTTCTTTGGAAATGCCTTCTTTTGTTATGTAAGAAGCGATGGATGCGGCAATGTCCGGAAGGATATGGCTGCCTGCATCTTCTGTTACGGTAGGAATCTCCCACTTGTCCAGCAGCTTGCCGGATTCTGCAAAAAAGGCAAGTTTTACAGTTGTGCCACCCAGGTCAATGCCAAAACCGAATTTCATAGAAAAAGCCCCTTTATTGCGCAAATTACACAGATATTATATCCCACGCACCCGGAAAAAGCCAGTTAATTTTGTCGTCCTTTGTAAGTTTTGCCAACTTTCCGCCTGGGACTTGCCTTTCTATTTGTTTTCGGTTAACATAGATAGTGTGAAAACCACAAAAAGGAAAGGAATGACTTTACTATGATTAAGGTTGATATTTCTAATGTATGGGGAGAATTTTCCTTACCCGAGCTTCTGGCAACAGAAAAAGAGGTATTTGCCGCCCACATGACCCTGACGGACGGCAGCGGCGAAGGCAATGACTATTTGGGATGGCTGGACCTGCCTGTTGAGAAGGAAACGGAGGAGATTCGCCGCATTCGTTTGGCAGCGGAGGAGATCCGGAAATCTTCCGATGTCTTTGTGGTGATCGGTATTGGCGGCAGTTACCTAGGACCCCGCGCAGCCATTGAATTACTGCAGGGCTGCAACCACAACATCGGCAAGGGCAAGGGTAATCCCCAGATCTATTTCGCAGGAAACAGCCTGTCTACCCGGGCATGGAATGAGCTGCAGCGGCTTTTGGAGGGCAAGGATTTCTCCATCGCCATTATTTCAAAATCCGGCACCACAACCGAACCTGCCATCGCGACCCGCGCTCTGCGCTGGATGCTGGAGCGGAAATACGGCACAGAGGGTGCAAAAAAGCGCACCTACGCCATCACCGACCCCTGCAAAGGCGCTCTGCGCCAGATGGCAACAGAGGAAGGCTGGGAAACCTTTGTGATCCCGCCCAATGTTGGCGGCCGTTATTCTGTACTTACCGCTGTGGGTCTGTTGCCTATGGCAGTTGCAGGTATTGATCCCATGGAGGTTATGGCAGGCGCTGCCCAGGCGAAAAAGGATTACGATATCCGTTCCTTTGAAAATCCTGTGTGGCAGTATGCAGCCATCCGGAATCTGATGTACCGCAAGGGCAAGAAGATCGAGATTTTGGAGTCCTTTGAGCCGGGCTTTAAGATGATGGGCGGCTGGTGGCAGCAGCTCTTTGGCGAAAGTGAAGGAAAGGACGGCAAGGGTATTTTCCCCGCAACCGCAGAATTTACTGCCGACCTGCACTCTTTGGGTCAGATGATCCAGCAGGGTGAGCGTAACATGTTTGAGACCATGGTTCGCTTCAATGCACCCCAGCAGAAGCTGACCTTGGGCGGCGATTATAAGAATCTGGACGGATTGAATTATCTGGAAGGCAAGACCCTGGACTTCGTGGACGAGAAGGCATATTTGGGAACACTGGCTGCCCATGTGGACGGCGGCGTTCCGGTGCTGACGGTGGATATGGGCGAACTGAACCCGCAGAAGCTGGGCGAGATGTTCTACTTCTTCGAGCTTGCTTGCGGCGTTTCTGCTTATATGCTGGGCGTGAACCCCTTCAACCAGCCCGGTGTTGAGTTCTATAAGCGCAACATGTTCCAGCTTTTGGGCAAGCCCGGCTATGAAGCGTAAGGCAACGAAAAAATAATTTCCCAAAATCTGCAATTAGGTGTTGCAAAACTTTCTTATTGCTGGTAGAATAAAAACACAGCAGAAAATGCTGGACAGCAAAGGAGGATTTTCCGATGATTCAAGTTATTATGGGCCTGAAGGGTTCGGGCAAAACCAAGAAGTTAATCGACTCCATCAACCAGGCTGTTGCCAGCGCACAGGGCGATGTCGTGTGCATTGAGTATGGCAAGAAGCTGACTTATGATGTGAATTACCGCGTCCGTTTGGTGGACTCTCAGGAGTATGGCATCAGCAACCTGGATATGCTGAAGGGCTTCCTGAGCGGCCTGCACGCCGGTAACTTTGATATTACCAATGTGTACATCGATAACCTCTACAAGACCATCGGCCCTGACCGCGCTAACGGCGAGGCATTCATCCTGTGGTGCGCAAAGTTCGCAGAAGAGAACAAGATGAACATCACCATCACCGTTTCCGACGACCCCGCAAACGCTTCCGAGGAAGTCAAGAAGTTCCTGTAATCAAACCAACATAAAAAAAACACAGGCAATTGCCTGTGTGTTTTTATTGTTA
>JAZRNS010000044.1:0-10053 GCA_045648245.1 Faecousia sp.
GTGACCAACTTTTGACCAACAAACCTTAAGTAAAACAAAATAACCGGTATAATAGTACTACATTTTGAATGCTATTATATCAGCAACCACCACATATCTACAAAACCAAAAATCTCCCATTGAGTGGGAATAACCCTACTGTCATCGTACAATCCAAATTATTCTCAAAAGAACAATTTGGATTATTCTCTGACATCATAAAAATATGCCATCTGCGTTTCTTCGCAGGTGGCATTTTTTAAAGAATGGGTCTGTTGCAAAATTCTGGATTTTGCAACAGACCTTTTTTATAAGATTTTGAATTACACTTCGTCCTTGTAGATTTCCTTGAAGTACTTATAGGTATCTACCTTCAGTTCACCGCAGGCAGCTTCATCGCAAGCAATGATTCCGTCGGGGTGCATCTGCAGGGCGCTGATGGTCCAGGCATGGCTTACGCCGCCCTCAACGCAGTGCTTCAGTGCACGGGCCTTGGCGTGGCCATTGATCACCAGCAGGACCTGCTTGGAATCGCAAACGGTGCCAACACCAACAGAAAGTGCGGTCTTGGGGACCTTGTTGGGGTCATTATCAAAGAAACGGGAATTGACGATCAGGGTGTCCTCTGTCAGGGCGCGAACGCCGGTACGGGAAGCCAGAGAAGTGAAGGGCTCATTGAAAGCAATGTGTCCGTCCACGCCGCTGCCGCCCAAAAACAGGTCGATGCCGCCGTAGGAAGCGATCTTCTGCTCATAGCGCAGGCACTCAGCCTCCAGATCTTCTGCCATACCGTCCAGAATGTTCACATTCTCAGCAGGGATATCGATGTGATTGAAAAAGTTATCGTGCATAAAGTACCAGTAGCTCTGGTCATGCTCTCGGGGCAAACCTACATACTCGTCCATATTGAAGGTCACCACATTTTTAAAGCTTACCTTGCCTGCCTTGTTCATCTCAATCAGCTTCTTATAAGTGCCAATAGGGGAAGAACCGGTAGGAAGACCCAACACAAAGGGGCGGTCCTCAGCGTGGTTATTAATGGCATTTGCAATATGCTGTGCTGCCCATGCACTCATTTCATCATAATCTTTTTTAATAATCAGTTTCATAGTCGCTCACGCTCCTAAATAATTTGCAGTACAAGTACTTTACTGCCAAAGCATATTATACTCCTTTCTTTTCTATTTGTCTATATTTTTTTATTCCCTAGGCTGGTATAAATTTTTAAAAAACAGGGTAGATTGCCCAAGCTTCAAAGCTGTTGAACTTTTAAATATTTTGTGGTACAATGCTAGGCAGTTCATGAAACCATTTAGAACAAAGGAGATTGATTGTCATTATGCTGATCCGTATTTATAAAAACTCGATTTTGGCTACCATCGTATCGATCATGGGCACTGCTTTTGCCTTGGGTGGTGTATATATGATCATCGAAGGAGATTCTGAAGCCATACCTCTCATCATTTTCGGTGTTGCCCTTATGTTCGGCGCATCGGTAATTTCCAAGAATAAGGTCTTTAAGACCTGGGTTAAGGGTTTGAAAGAAAAGGGCATTTTAGAGCAGCTTCCCACCAACGATGCCCTGTGCAGACAGGTCTATCAGGCAAATCCGAGCAAAAAGACCCTTGCGCTTTTGGAAAAATACAACTCCCGCATGGCAGACGAACTGCGCAGTACGGGTGTCAAGTAATAAGAAAGAAGCCGTTGGATATTGGTTCCAACGGCTTGTCTTATAATTTTCGACCATTTTCCATATATTACTTGCACATTGGGCCGGTGTGCTTTATAATACTTATTAAGAGGCTTATGGGCGTGTATCGCTCTATATGCTTTATTAAGACAAACAGAAGGAGAACCACATTATGGCAATTATTTCCTGCCCCGAGTGCGGTAAGCAAGTTTCTGACCGCGCTGCCAGCTGCCCTGAGTGCGGCTGCCCCATTAGCGCCGCTGCAGCACCTGCCGTTGCTCCCGTACAAAACAACGCACAAGAAGTTGAAAAGCTTCTTGTTTTGGCCCGTCGTGCCCGGGAGGGTTCTGACAGCACCAACGCCCGGAAGTACTACAACCAGATTCTGGACAAGGATCCCGGTAACTGGGAAGCCATTTTCTACAGCGTTTATTTTGAGGCGATTTCCTGCAAGATCATGGCCATTTCCTCCGCCGCAAACTCTGTTGCTAACTGCATTTTCAGCACCTTCTCTGCCATTGCAGACCTGCCCTCCGAGGAAGATCAGGCCGATGCCCTGAGCACTGTGATCGCTTCCGCTTGCGCCATCGCCAGCGTATTCGTTTCCGGTGCTGTAAACCACTACAATCAGTTCTCCACCACAAATAATGCCTTCAGCGAATGCTCCAACCGTGTTGTTGCTGCAGGCAATATCTACAGTGAAATCGAAGCCAGCCTGAAGAAGGTATTCTCCAACCAGTCTGAGCGTACCGCAAACTTCCAGAAGATGTATGTCAACTTTCTGAACAACAACAGCCGCTGGTACAACGGTACTTACCTGAACAACACCAAGGACAGACTGGATCAGGAAATCGGCAAGGTTTATCCTGAGTATCTGGAAAAGAGAAATCTGGAGAAGGAAATCGCAAGCCTGAACGGTCAGATCAATAGCCTGGTGGTCACCCGTACCGCATCTTTGGGCTGCCTGGGTTATTTCCTTGTGCCTGTTGGTATTATCATGCTGATTCTGGGCATTGCTCTTGCTAACATTGACTCCGATCAGTTCTGGCCCATTTTGGTGGCAATTCCTGAGCTGATTTTGGGTGCCCTGTGCCTGAGAAAGAAGCCCTCTCAGGAAGAGGTAGATATCAACCTGGCAAAGCGCGCTGAGCTGATCAAGCAGCGCGAGGCTTTAGAAGAAAAGCTGAAGGCTCTGTAAAAAAGACAAAAGGGTCTGTTGCAAAACACAAAAAATGATCGATAGCACTTGTAGGGGCGATCATTGATCGCCCGCGGGCGCACAATGTGCGCCCCTACATCCACCACCGAAAGATTATTTCCATAAGAAGAAAGGGTCTGTTGCAAAATTGTGCATTTTGCAACAGACCCTTTTATTTGCCTATTGCTTTTTCTGTTTTCCTGTGATAATATAACAAGTGCTATATTATCTCTCTGTTTGGAGGTGCGTTATGCCACCGAAAGTAAAAATCACGAAAGACGCGATCGTGGCAACAGCGGTTGCCCTTGTGCGCCAAAAAGGCCACCCGGCATTGAACGCCCGGGATCTTGCCCGGGCTTTAGGCTGCTCTACCCAGCCGATCTTTTCCAATTTTTCCGGCATGGATGCTGTGCGCCTTGCGGTGGTAGAAGCTGCAGACCGGCTGTGTCAGGAATATATCGATGCAGAGATCCGCAAACAGGAATACCCCGCTTACAAGGCCAGCGGCATGGCCTATATTCGCTTTGCCAAAGAAGAAAAAGAACTGTTTCAGCTTTTGTATATGCGCGACCGCTCCGGTGAAACGGCACCTCAGGGTTTAGAACTTAACGACCAAATGGAAACCATTATACATGACCAAACCGGACTGGGCGGTGCAGATATGAAGCTGTTTCATTTGGAAATGTGGGCTTATGTCCACGGCATTGCCGCTATGTTTGCCACAGGATTTTTAAATTTGGATTGGGAGCTGGTAAGCAAAATGCTCACCGATTCCTATCAGGGTTTGCGAAAACAGTATAACATGGAGTAACAATATGGATGCGATCAGAATTGAAAATTTAACAAAGGAATATAAAGATGTGGTTGCTGTGGACCAACTAAACCTTACGGTATCGGCGGGCGAGCTGTTTTCCCTATTGGGTGTGAACGGTGCCGGAAAGACCACCACCATCAAAATGCTCTCTTGCCTGACTGCCCCCACCGGCGGCGATGCTTTTCTGTTAGACAAAAGCATTTGCAGGGATTCTTCTGAAGTAAAATCCCGAATTGCAGTCTCCCCCCAGGAAACAGCGGTAGCTCCAGGTCTGACGGTACAGGAGAACCTGGAGCTGATGTGCGGCGTTCACGGACTTTCCAAGGAAAAGCGCGCAGAAAAAATCAAACAACTGGTAGATCTGCTGGGGCTTGGCAATGTGCTGGGTAAAAAAGCCGGGAAGCTATCCGGCGGCTGGCAGCGCCGGCTAAGCATTGCCATGGCACTGGTCAGCGAACCGGAAATTTTATTTTTGGACGAACCCACATTGGGACTTGATGTGCTTGCCCGCCACGATTTGTGGGAATTGATCCGCTCTCTGAAAGGCAAAATTACCATCGTGCTGACCACCCACTATATGGAGGAGGCAGAAGCACTGTCTGACCGCGTTGCCATTATGAAGGACGGCAGACTGCTCATTTGTGATACCCCGGAAAACATCAAAAAAGCTTCCGGCACCGACAGCTTTGAAGCGGCCTTTGTCCACATTGTAAAGGAGGCGGCAAAATGAGAATGCTTCCCTTTGCAACCAGAAATGCCAAAGAAATTCTGCGGGACCCCCTGACCATGTTTTTTGGTCTCGGCTTTCCCCTTGTTTTGATTTTGCTGCTGAGCGCCATACAGGCAAACATCCCGGTCCCCATGTTCGAAATAGCCCATCTGACCCCAGGCATCACGGTATTCGGTCTGTCCTTTATGACCTTATTTTCTGCAACCGTTATTGCCAAGGACAGAAGCAGCGCCTTGCTGCAGCGGCTGTACACCACACCCCTGACCCCTGCAGATTTCATTCTGGGCTACACCCTGCCTATTTTGCCCATCACAGTTGCCCAATGCGTTGTGTGCTATCTTGCTGCCATGGCTTTGGGGCTGGAATTCACAGTCAATATTCTCTACGCCATTTTGTTTATTATCCCCGTATCTGTGCTATACATCGGGTTGGGACTTCTGTGCGGAAGTGTGTTTACCGACAAGCAGGTAGGCGGTATTTGCGGTGCAGGGCTAACCAATCTTTCGGCATGGGTATCAGGCATTTGGTTTGATTTGGAGCTGGTTGGCGGTACCTTCAAAAAGGTTGCCTATGCCCTGCCCTTCGTCCATGCTGTAGAATTAGAGCGGGCTGCGCTGTCCGGTGATTTTGCGAATATCCTACCCCATCTATGGTGGGTATTAGGATATGCCGCAGTTGTTATCACAGCGGCGGTTTGGCTATTTCTGCGGCAAATGAAAAGGCAATAAAAAGGGCTGTAAAATAAAACATATTTATGAAAGGTGAAAAAACAATTTCGGGAGGTAGCTCAAATCGAGCCGCCTCCCTCGTTTTTATGAATTTTCTGTTATCGCACACCCATAAATATTGCAGATAGTGATCGTTCCTTCATGTCTATGGGAGGGCTTTTATGCCCATGGCAAGGCGCGCTGCTTTTACTTGTGGTCGTTACGCGCTTATGAATCTTTTCCAATACTTGTCTGTTTAATGATTTTATATTTTTTCGGAGCAACATTCCATTTATCATGCAAAATATCCGGTATGCGGGAGATCAGATCCCGGTCATATACCGTGGAGTCCGGTAATCCCAGGCTGTCAGAACGCCCCACCAGCTCCTCAAAGGGGCAGATGTAGGGGTGCATTTTCAGCAGCGGGCAATTATGCCGTCCCCGGCTGATACCGGAGGCCTGATATTTTTGCACCTGCGCAATGGTGGATTCTACCCAGCCTTCCGTATCCAAAAATGCCATCCAGCGGTCATGCTCTGCATAAGTAAGCTGTTCCAAAAATTCCTCTGTCAGGTATTCCGACAGTTCCACCTCTTCTGCGTCGGGATCATCGGTATAATCCAGACCCATCATCAGCAGCTTGTAGCGAATGTGCATGGCATTTGCCCGGTTGGAATTCTTATTGACCTCGAACAAATTGTAGCGGATCAGGGCGCCGTCCACATCGATGGGACCGTCGCTGAAAATATCCTCATAGACCATGTGGACATTTTTGGAAAGGATCTCCACATCCGATTCGGTAATATTGGCAAAGGAGTAGATCTCTTTTGCTGTGCCGAAGGGCGTGATCCCGTAAGACATTCTCCGCTCTGCCTTTGCCTCAGCAGTTTGCAATGCAGCGACAGCAGCGGCGCGGGCTTCGTTTTCTATATAGGCAAAAATGGGCGGTGCATAGGCAAACGCTTCGTCTGTGCTGTAGTAATACCGGCGCAGCTTCACCGCCTTATCCACCGTGTCCTGGCTGTTTTCTTCCGCAACCACCACATAGGTGGCTTTTTCCTTTTCCTGATTCAGCAGTTGGAAGAATTCTTCCTGTGTATGATAGTTTAGCAGGCGGATATTGTACCGGTCTGTAAACAGGCCCGGGAAGTTCACCTTAAAATCGTCTGCTTCTTCTTGGATGTCTCGACCGATCACCGTCAAATTCAGTTCATATCCAAATAGCTGACCGCACCAGGCAGCAGACCGCAGGAACATTTTGCCCATACTGCCAAAGCCGAAGATCAGTACATTGATCTTTTTATCCACCGCATATTTTGCCAGCGGGTATCTGGTCAGCAAGCCATAAGCGGCTGTGCGTTCCTTGTCGATAATGGTAATGGAAGTAAAGCCCTTGTCCAAGGAGTCGATGATCATTTCCGCCATCGGGTCGGTGGTGAAAATAAACAAGGATGTGTTTCGCTGGCTCTTGGCATCCTGCAGTGTGGAAAGCATCGCCAAAGCCGCGTTCAGATTTTCTTCCTGATCGTCGGAAATAAAGTAGTAATGGACACGGCGGTTGCCGGTTCTCATTTGGATATTCTCAATTTTTTCGCTAACCACATCACAGCCAAGCTGATCCCGCAATTCTGAATAGGCAAAATCACCGGCCTGACTTAAAATCAGGATCTTGCTCTTTTGCTCATGACTGCGAATATCACTGGCAAGAATGGTAGTCTGATAATTCAGATTGGAGAAAATGTGGATGGTTTTTTTGCTCCGGGAAATCATATTTAGATGCAGGTCTGTCAGGCATTGCACGATTACCGTAACCGCAGACATTGCAGAGATGGACGGCAGCAAAACATGGACCAGTGCAAGAATCACCACATAAACTTGCTCCAGCACGCTGTTGCCCATAAGGCCATGGATTTCGCCGGTGCTTTGGATAAAGTCCGCATCCAAAGTAACGACCTGCAAGACATTGATAAGGCCGCCCAAAATTGCTGCAACCGGCGCATTATTGGCAAACAGCAAAGGCGTATACAGAAGGTACGCTGCCAGGGCACAGCCCATCAGCACATACAAAATGCGCAACCTGCCAAACCGCTTACTTGCCCCAATCAGGCCTATCAGCACCAGGCAAATCGTTGCCAATATTAGACAAACCAACCAGATCATTGTAACACCCTCTTTTGTGTAATGACGCCAATGGTATAAACACCCATAATATTTTAAGTTACTATAGCATAAAACACAGAAAACTGCAAGGCAGTCATGCTTCGTTTGCTATAGGTTTTCCGATTTTACCGTTACAGACCCAACTGCTTTCTTGCTGATCTTCTGACCCGGTTGATATGTCGCTCAAAATGGCCGTCGACGATCAGCTTTGCCAGTACAAGCTGGATATAGGTTGGAACTGTGCAGGAATAAAATCCCAGCTCCTTTTGGAACTGTTCGGTCAGCTTTTTCGGCAGCACCATATAGCCCGCCCGGAAGGAAGCAGAAACGGTTTTAGAAAAGGTGTTCATGTAGATCACATTGTCCTGCTTCGTATGGGAAAACAAGGTCTCCTCCGACTTTTTGGACAAGGTGAATTCTGACTCGTAATCGTCTTCGATGATAAACCGGTTTTCCTGTTCTGCCCACCGCAGGTACTCATGGCGTTTGGATGCCGTTGCCGTAACACCGCTGGGATAGCTGCGGTAGGGCGTAATGTGCAAAACATCTGCCTTTGTTCTTCCCAAGGAGCTGCTTTCAATGCCGTCCTTACCCAAGGGAAGCTTGTCCACACAGATGCCTGCGGCTGTATAGACTTGCTCGATCTTGTTATAAGAAGGCGCTTCAATGGCAAAAACCCGCTCTCTTCCCAAAAGGGCTGTCAGCAGCGTATATAAATACTCCGAACCGGAACCCACCACGATCTGCTCCGGCGATGCTATAATGCCTCTGTTGCGTGCCAAATAGCTGGCAATGGCGCTGCGCAGCTCCATGCATCCGGCGTTGGGTGCGCGCTCCAACAATCTCTCCTGCTGTTCGCTGATCACGCTGCGCATGGTACGCGCCAAAACAGAAAATGGGAAATCAGATTTGGTCTGCCCATCCCGGGGACTCGGAAGCGTTGCTTGCTGCCGGGGTGCTGTGGCTGCAAAGCCGTCATCCTTCCGAAAAATTACAAAATAGCCGCTGCGCTCCCGGGGCTGAATATAGCCTTCATCTGTTAGCAATTCGTAAGCATGCTCCACCGTTACGGTGCTAAGACCCTGATCGGCAGCAATCACCCGCTTGGACGGCAGCTTACTGCCGTAGGGATAGATACCCCGGACAATATCCTCCCGCATTTGCATATAAAGCTGCAGGTAGGCGGGGTTTTTCTTTTGTTCCGTTTTGTACATCTGGCATTATCCTTTTCTTTTTGGTTGTGGTTTTTATATCGTCAGTTACAGTATACGCCTATTTTTGCCAATATGCAAGAAAATCCTTGACAGTTGAATACTTGTTCAATTATAATAGTTGAACAAGTATTCAACTAAGAAGGAGAACCCTATGAAAAAGAATTTGTGGCATTGCGATTGCAATGCTGTTAATGAAGAACTGGCGCATCAGGTTTTATCCCAAATGCCGGAGGAAGATTTTTTCGAAAGGCTGTCTGCCTTTTATAAGATTTTGGGAGACCCTACCCGGTGCAAAATTATTTATGCCCTGCAGCAAAGCGAGCTGTGTGTCTGCGATCTGGCAAAAATTCTGTCTATGACCAAATCCTCCGTCTCCCACCAACTCGGCAAAATGCGCCAGCACGGTGTGGTAAAATGCAGACGGTCCGGTAAGGAGGTCTACTACACATTGGATGATGCCCATGTGGTCAGCATCCTGTGTGTTTCCTCCGACCATATCCGCCACAAGCATAAGGAGGTAACCCATTGAAAACGGAAAAGAACATTCTAATTGCTTTTTTACTGAACTTAGGTTTTTCCATTTTTGAGTTCATCGGCGGCACGATCACCGGCAGCGTTGCCATCGCATCCGATGCACTGCACGATCTAGGGGACAGCTTGAGCATTGGCATTTCCTATCTGCTGGAGAAAAAAAGCAAGCGCCAACCGGATGATGTTTACACCTACGGCTACGCCCGCTTTTCGGTTTTAGGCAGTTTGATCACCACCACCATCTTATTATTGGGAAGCCTTGGGGTGATCGGCAACGCGATTTGCCGTATTTTTCACCCGGTTCCCATCCACTATAACGGCATGATCCTGTTTGCCATTGTAGGTGTTGCAGTGAATTTTGGTGCTGCATGGTTTACAAAGGACGGGGATTCTTTAAATCAAAAGGCTGTGAATCTGCATATGCTGGAAGACGTACTGGGCTGGCTGGTGGTTTTGGCAGGTGCGATCCTCATGCGCTTTACAAACTTCCGGCTCATTGACCCGCTGCTGTCTATTGGCGTTGCCCTTTATATTTTGATCCATGCTCTGAAAAACTTCGGCAGAATTAAAGACCTGTTTCTGGTAAAAATCCCTGACAATGTGGCAGTACCGGAAATTAAAGAACATTTAAGCCACATACCGGGCATCGCCGATGTGCATCATGTCCACATTTGGAGCATGGACGGACAGCAGGTATGCGCTACCATGCACATTGTAACCGACCGCACCGATCCGGCTCTGAAAACCGAGATTCGGGAAGAACTGTTAGAACACGGCATTGTCCATGCTACGCTGGAATTGGAACAGGTGGGCGAAGAATGTCAGGACATTTCCTGCCATGTAGCCCATGCGACATCCTGCGGCCACCATCACCACCATCACCACTAAGAGAAGGGTCTGTTGCAAAATACAAAAAATGATCGATAGCACTTGTAGGGGCGATCATTGATCGCCCGCGGGCGCACAATGTGCGCCCCTACATCCACCACCGAAAGATTATTTCCATAAGAAGAAAGAGTCTGTTGCAAAA
>JAZRNS010000045.1:0-13583 GCA_045648245.1 Faecousia sp.
AGGAAGTAACCGTTGTCAACACCCGGGGTATGGCTCTGCCTGAGACCGGTGGCGTAGGTACTACCATGTTCTATGGCTTTGGCGCCCTTCTGGTTGCAGCAGCCGTTGTTCTGCTGATTTTGAAGAAGCGTGCAAATTCTGCAGCTTAATGCATGAAGATCCCCGGTCCGGCACTGCCGGACCGGGGGGAGAACAACAGAAAGGAGAGTCCTGCAACATGAAAGGAAAGCTGATCAATATCCTTTTAGTGGTAATCTTTGTGGCAGGATTGTCCTTACTGCTGTATCCTACCGTCAGCGATTACTATAATAGTGTTCTGCAAAACAATGTGATCGTGGAATATTCTCAGGAGCTGGAAAAAATAGAGGATGGGGAATATGAGAAGATCCTGAGCGAAGCCCATGCATATAATGCGGCGTTGGCCCAACTACCCTCCCAGCTTTTGGCGACCGAGGCGCTGAAGGAGCAGTATTATCAAACACTGTCTGCATCCGTGCAAGGCGTTATGGCTTATGTGGAGATTCCATCCATTTCCGTAACATTGCCCATTGCTCACGGCACACAGGAGGATACCCTGAGACGGTTTGTAGGCCATGTGGAGTGGAGCTCTCTGCCTGTGGGCGGTGAGAGTACCCATAGCGTCATTTCCGGACACCGGGGTCTTCCTTCTTCGGAGCTGTTTACCAACATCGACCATTTGGAGCTGGGGGATTATTTTTACATTCATGTCTACGGACAGACACTGGAGTATCAGGTTGACCACATAGCGGTGGTTGAACCCAACGATTATTCCCTTTTGCAAATCCAGAAGGGTCAGGATCTGACCACCTTGGTAACCTGCACCCCGTACGGAATCAATTCCCACCGGCTGCTGGTGCGTGGTGTACGAATCGACGGGGAAACCTCCGGCAATGCCGTGGCGGCGGTACGCAATGAGATTACGCCGGTGGATACCCGGGTGGTAACTTTGATTGCCCTGGTGATTTTGTCTGTTGGCGTATTTTTAGTTATACTTGTAAGTGGAAAGAAAGGAGGCAAGGGCCGTGAAAAAGAATAGACTGTTTTTGGCGGCGCTGGCGCTGCTTTTTTGCCTTTCTTCCGGGATTGTGGCTTTTGCCGCCCAAAACGGCAGCTTGAAGATCGTAAATATCAGCCACAGCGTAACGGTTTACTGTGTGGCAGACAGCGCCGGCGCATTGACCGGGGATTTTGCCGGATCTTCTGTAGGGGAGCTGGGTGCAGATTCCGATTTGGTCGCCCATGGAAAAACCCTCGCCTGGTTTGTAAAGGAAAATGCCCTTTCCGGACAGCAGCTGCAGCCGGAGGGGGAGAGTGTGTACATGCCTGCGTTGGAAGAGGGATTTTATTTGGTGTGCAGCGATGGGGACGAATTTGCGCCCTTCCTGCTGCAAATTCCCACCCAAATTGGGGAAAGACTGGTTTATGATGTGCTGGCAGACCCCAAAGACGACAGCACTGAGCAGCCCACCGTCCCTGTAGATCCTGCAGATCCCGATTTCCAGATCCCCCAAACCGGCAGAAGTGTTTTGCCGAAGCTTGCGCTGCTGGTGGCAGGCATTATGACGGTCGGGGTAGGGGCCACCCTGTATTTGCGGGGCAAAAAGACATGACAAGAAAACAAAAGCAAGGCTTGCTGCTTGTGGTGCTGGGTATGCTGCTGCTGATTTTTTCTCTGGTGATGCATTTGGTTGACCAAAGGCAGGACGATTTGGCGGGCAAAAACGCCCAGGTGCTGTTAGCACAACTGGAATTAAAGCGGATCCCTTTGGGAAATACCACACCGGAACAAACACCGGAGGAAGAACAGATGCCCACGGTTACCTACATGGGGTATTCTATGATCGGTACCCTGCGTATGGACGCGGTGGGTATAGAACTGCCGGTTTTGAAGGACTGGAATTACGAGCTTTTGAATGTAGCACCTTGCCGCTACATGGGTAGCGTGCAGGATTGCCTGATTATTATGGGCCATAATTACAAAAGCCACTTTACCCCTTTGCATCAGGTGGAAAAGGGCATGCTCGCGGTCTTTACAGATGTAAACGGAAAGACCTACCGCTACGCGGTAGATGCCATAGAAAAGCTGGGAAAAAATCAGGGACAGCAGCTGCCCTCGGAGCATGATTTGATTTTATTTACCTGTACCCCCGGCGGACAAAACCGCCTTGTGATTCGGTGCAAACTGGTGCAGGGGTAACTAAAACTTGATTTTTTTGGGAAAATGTGCTATATTGAAACAGATATGTGCATTTAATTTAGTAAGAAGGAGGGAGCACAGCTGAAAAGAATCGTTGCGTTATTTTTGTGCCTGCTGATGGTAGCATCTGTGCTGCCTTCCCAGGCTTCTGCAGAATCGGTTGCCGGAAGACAGCTTCGGGCAAAGATTGCAGAGCATTATGCTCTGACTTTGGAAGCCTCCGGTCATGCGTCCCTGGGCGGCTATTGCGGTACCCTTGCCAGCTATCAGCTGTATTATATGGGCATCAACAAGTACCTGACTGTTGCAGACGGCAATAATCAGTACGATACCTATAAGGACATGACCTACACCAGCGGCGGCTACCGCGTCCGCACCTATCCCGCACCGGACTATACCTTGGAGGATGCGCTGAACGCTATCACCCGTGGCGGTAGCGTAGATGCCCGTAATATTCTGGTAGGCTTCCAGTCCACGAATACCGCTGCCGGGCAGCTATACGGACATGCTGTGGTGATCTACGGCATCATCGATGGCATGGTATACTTTACCGAAAGCTATGGTACTTCCTTCGCGGAGGTGGAGGGTCTCCCTGCAGCCTGCACCATTTCTCAGTTTGTGGCATCCTACACAGGCTGGACAGTGTTTGAAGGCGCTGTTTGGTTTGGCGAAAAGGGCTACGTGGATATTTGTGCCCAGTATAACACCTATATGTATGTAAGCACCCTGTCAAAAGCACCTATGTACACCCAGCCCTGCAAGCCGGACAGTGAGGATGCGAAAAGCACCTATATTCGCACCGCCCAAAAGGCAGAGCGGCTGCTGGTAACCGGTCTTTATGAAAACACTTTGGGTGAGTTTTACTATCAGGTAAAAGACGGAAGAGCAGTCTGCTATGTGGAAGCAAGCAAGGCAGAGCCTGTGCGCTTTAATACAGAAGATGTGGCGATAACCGATGCTGTTTATCCGCAAGTCTTGGAGTTAGGCAAGGACTTTACCATTGCCGGCAAGATCCACCCGGTAAACAGCAAGGCGACCGCAGTGCATATGATCGTGTCCGGTCAAGACGGAGAAGTCATTATGACCCACTCTTTGGCAAAACAGAGCGGCGTTTACGATCTGCAAAAGGACACCTTCAACCTGATCGTAGACTTTGGTATTTTGGAAACGGGCGTATACACCTTCACCCTGATTGCCGATGTGATCAACGACTATTATGAAGAAGATGAAGTGCTTACCGACCTGCAAACCGTTACCCTGTGCAACAGAACCTTCACCGTCGGTGAAGATGTAGAAATGCCCAAGGTGAAAAGTGTTACGCCCCGTAGTGTACGTAGCGGCTGGCTGCTGCGGGACGAGGTGTGGTATTACTATGAAAACGGGCAGCCTCGCTCCGGCTGGATCAACCACAACGGTGTAGCCCACTATCTCCACCCCGATGGCGCAGTAACCACCGGCTGGGCAGAAATTAACGGTAAAAAGCGCTTTTTCAGCGGCAGCGGTGCAATGTGTACCGGCTGGCTGCATACAGACGAAGGAAGCTGGTACTTATTAAGCAACGGTGAACCGGTAACCGGTTGGCATACCATTGATGAAAAGTTGTACTACTTTGATGAAGATGGCGTTATGGCAGACAGCGGCTGGTTGACCTTGGGCGAAAAGGAGTTTTACTTTCAGGAAGACGGTAGCGCAGCCATTGGCTGGGTTACCATCAAGCGGGTGAACTACTATTTCGGTGAGGACGGACAGCTTTTGGGCAAGACCAATGTGCGTGGCAGCATAGTTACCTATGAGGTTCTCGTAGAGGGCGCTGAGCTACCGGAGTACCCTGCAGAAAGTGAATGAATAAAATCCCTGTCTGATGTTCAGACAGGGATTTTTGTGCATACTTTCTTATGAGCGATTAAGCATTTCTGGAGTAGATGTGGGTTGCGTCGGAGTAGCGCAGAGTCAAAGTAATGCCATCGATGGTGTAGGGCAGAGACTCTTCGCCCTTGGGCAGTTCGCCGGCTTCGGGATCTTCTGTCATCATCATGGCGTTGTCCTTGATGTGGAATGTGCCGGTCTCATAGGCGTCGCCGTAGTAAAATGCGTCGGCTGCACGGTTATCCAGGAAGGTTGCAAAGTCAGGCTCCTGATACAGGTCTGCATAGAACTGCTGGAACTCTTCCTTGGACATAGGACCGAAATCCACTGCATAATCGGCATAATCTGCATTCAGGGTGGTGCGCTTTTCGTACATCGCATCAAATACGCCTGCAAGGAACTGACGAACATAGGAAATAGAATCGGTGGTGTCGGTGCTGAAAGCATATGTACCGTCCATATTGAAGGTTGCCACATACAGCAGCTTCATAGATGTCAGGTCGGCACAGGCGATCTCAGATTCATACAGATCCATGTTCTCCAAAACAGACTTTGCAAGATCTTCGTCGCAGGTATCAACTCGGTACCAGGTGCCGCACAGGGCGTTCATTTTGTCTTCAATGGTCTCACAGCCGGTAAACACACAGGCCACCATCAAAACTGCCAGCGTCAGGCACAAAAGCTTTTTCAAGATATTCATAATGAAACCTTCTTTCCTAAAATGGGTTACTAAAACAATACCATAATTTTCCCCCGTAGTCAATGGCCGATGGGGTCGATTCAAAGTTATGGGAGTATCTTTTGACAGATGTTTACCTTAAGCACCAAGTGCACCCTTGTTGCTGCTGTAACGGATCAGAACCTATGTGCCGCCAAAGCGCTTTACATACTGGCCGGCATTGTTGTCTTCATCTTTTCCAAAAACAAAGTAAGTAGTGCTGTAAAATTGTTCATAAGAACCTGTAAAATAGATTTTTATCTTATGGCAAAAGAGAGGGGCAAAAAGCGCTGGTTGACAGCCTCTTAGCGCCTTATTTTTTGTTTTTTTCTTTGGAACGCTTGTCATTGATGATCTGCATTTGGGCAGCGGTGATCAGCTGGCAATCATTTTCTTTTGCCCATTCTACACAGCCCTTAAGCACCAAAGGCAGAAACACACGGGGGACATTGAGAATCATTTCCAAAGCATCGTCGGTGAACTTAACTTTATCGTCGGCTCTGTCGGCAGCGTAGCGAACAGAATCCAAGGATTGCTTACGAATCGGCAGCAGCTCTGCACGCATGCGGGCCTTGCGGTGGAACCAGAAGTTTTTGCTGTCCCGATAGCCGTAGTCCACAGGCAGGCTAGGGAAATCCTTTGCGCGGACGCCGTTAATAATGGCGTCGGCGTACTTTTTCTTCATCAGGATTTTGTCCACCTTCAAAATGAAGTGGGCGCCAAAATTGGAGGTAATGCCGTTAAAATCATGGTAAGGCGGCTCATAGCCGTGCAGCTGACCGGGCGCATCGTTTTGTGCATTGTCCAGTTCCCGCACCCAAGTACACTCAATAACCTCAATGGCATCGGTGAGCACCATAGGCCGTTGGCCTTCTGCCTGACCCTGTTCCAGCTTAAACCGGCAACTGGGCATCTTGTCCTCGGGCTTATCTCCGGGCCAGGACAGCTTTACACACTCCCGGAAGGTCTTGGGATTGTCATCCACGAAGTTGATGGCACACTTGCCGTTGCGCAGGATGTTTTGGGCAGTGTTGGAAGAATTGCGGCAGCTCAGGAGCATGGCATAGTAATCCTTGCCAGCCACATAGTAGGGCTGCACCAGGGAATAGGGGCCCAGTGTGGTCGTGCCATCCTCACATAAGGTGCTGATGACTACCGTGGGCATGGGGAAGAACAGGGAGGTCTGGTAGAAGTTATCCACTATGCGCAGATTCTCAAAGCTGGACATAATACATTTCTCCTTTGGGACATAAAATAATTTACAGACAATTCTGCAAAACTTTCTGCCTTCATCATATCATAACAGAAAAAAATTGCAAGAAAAAGCGGGCGGCATTTGCCGCCCGTACATTATAGAATTGTGCCGTTGGCGAGGTTTGCAACCAGCGTATACATTTCGTTTTCGCTGCGAATATTGTGTGCGCGGTGCAGAACATCCCGCTTTTCATCTTCGGAAAGGTGCGCAAAGCGGTTTAAGGCAGCAGTATTGCCGGACAGGGCAAAACCGAAGCCGATGGGAACTTGATTGAATTCCATACAATTTCTCCTTTCTCGTAGCGTCAACAAAATTTTGCGTAGTTGGGAAACGTTTATGCATTTTTGCAGGCAAAAGGAAAGTTTTGGCACACCGCGACCGCAATCCCGGAGCATCGTTTCTTGTTCCTTAAGGTTATAATCCCCCCGGCTACATACATAGCCGGGGGGTTATGACTATATAAGTGCTTTTAACGTTTGTACAGATTCCTTGGCATCGCCCAGCATCAGCAGTACATGATCTGCCTCATACAGGGGATTGGGAACACCGGCGTAACCGGGATTGGTATCGAAGTTGCAGAAAACAACCTTAGGCGCTTTCTCTACATCCAACACCGGCATACCATAGATGGGGGTACCTGTGGCGGTGTTGGCGGCAGGGTTGGTAACGTCGTTTGCGCCGATAACGATAGCAATGTCGCAGGCTTCAAAGTCCGGATTGATGTCTTCCATCATATACAGCTTATCGTAATCGATATCAGCCTCACACAGCAAAACGCTCATGTGGCCGGGCATACGTCCTGCCACCGGATGGATTGCAAACTTGACCTCTGCGCCCTGTTTTTCCAAAGCAGCTGCCAGCTGCGCAACATTGGACTGAGCCTGAGAAAGTGCCATACCGTAGCCGGGAACAATTATGACTTTTTTAGCTTCCCGGAGTGTTACACCTACCTGCTCCAGAGTTAGTCCGGCAGGTGCGTCCGCCACTTCTTCGGCAGCCGATGCTTCCTTAACGGCAGTGTCCTTTGTAAGACCCTCTGCAAACTGAATCAGTTTTTGCACAGATTCCTTGGCATCGCCCAGCATCAGCAGTACATGATCTGCCTCATACAGGGGATTGGGAACACCGGCGTAACCGGGATTGGTATCAAAGTTGCAGAAAACAACCTTACGCGCTTTCTCTACATCCAACACCGGCATACCATAGATGGGGGTATCTGTGGCGGTGTTGGCGGCAGGGTTGGTAACGTCGTTTGCGCCGATAACGATGGCAATGTCGCAGGCTTCAAAGTCCGAATTGATGTCTTCCATCATAAACAGCTTATCATAATCGATATCAGCCTCACACAGCAAAACGCTCATGTGGCCGGGCATACGTCCTGCCACCGGATGGATTGCAAACTTGACCTCTGCGCCCTGTTTTTCCAAAGCGGCAGCCAGCTGCGCAACATTGGCCTGAGCCTGAGAAAGTGCCATACCGTAGCCGGGAACAATGATGACTTTTTTAGCTTCCTGGAGTGTTACACCCACCTGCTCCAGGGTTAGTCCGGCAGGTGCGTCCGCCACTTCTTCGGCAGCCGAAGCTTCGTTGACGGCAGATGCTGCCTTAGCTGGAATAACGGTGGTTTTGCCGGACAAAATGGTAATCAGCTTACGGTTCATGGCTTTGCACATATCCTGGGTCAGAATCAGACCGGAAGCACCCACGATACCGCCCACACATACCAGCAGCGGATTATGAATTGCCATACCAGCAATACCGCCGGCAACGCCGGACAGGGAGTTGAGCAGTGAGATCGTAATGGGCATATCCGCACCGCCAACACGCATGACAAATATCACACCCATAGCCAAAGCAATCATAGCAACGGCAATAGCCCACCAGCCGCCGCACAGGGTCTGCAGTGCGATGCAGGCGACACAAAGAACGGATAAAAGACCCATAACCGCAGTATGGTTGGGCAGACTCTTGGGCCGTGCGTCCAGAATCCGGGCCAGCTTACCTGCAGCGATCAGACTGCCTGTCAAAGTCAGGGCACCGATGGCCAGAGCCAGAGCAGAAGTGGCCATTTCGAAAACAGGGGCATTAGGATTGAAAGTGGTTACAGCGGCCACCAGCGCAGATGCGCCGCCGCCCAAACCGTTAAGTAGTGCAATAATCTGGGGCATGGCGATCATTTTGGCTTTTGCGGCCATAATGATACCTACCACACCGCCCGCCAGCAGTGCCACCACCAGTGCGATAATGATGCCCATACCGGTATCGCCTACGGACTTGACATAGATTAGGCCCATAGCCAAAACCATAGAGAAAGCGGACAGTGCATTACCGGCAACAGAAGATTTGACCTTACTCATCATATTAATGCCCAAAAGGACCATGATGACACAGATGCCGCTGAGGATGTAATATACCAAAGGTGTCATTGCTCCTCCGCCTCCTTCTTGCTCCCCTTCTTGCTGAAGCTATTGAGCATTTTGTGGGTCAGGGCAAAGCCGCCTGCCACGTTGACCATAGCAATGACGGTGGCGAAAAGAGCCAGAACCAGGGCAACCCAGCCGTTGGCAGTGAAGGTGCCAATGATGGCGCCCAGTATGGTAACGCCGGAGAGGGCGTTCATACCGGACATCAAGGGCGTGTGCAACAGCGCGGGCACATTGCGGACGATAAAGTAGCCCAAAATTGCAGACCCAATAAACAGAATTACAAGAAATACAGGGCTCATAAATCAGCCTCCAATAGCTGCCAAAGCACCGGCATGGACGATTTTTCCGTCCTTGGTAGTCAGCATTCCCTTGACGATCTCATCGGTCTCATCAAGCAAAATGGTTCCGTCCTTGGTCAGATACTTGACCAGATTGTACATATTGGCAGAGTACATTAATGTAGAGGACTCGGCCAGCATACCGGGGATGTTCTTAATGCCTTCAATGATAACGCCGTGCTTAATTTCTCTGGTACCGGCGGGGGTGATGGCGCAGTTACCGCCCTGGTCGATAGCAATGTCAACAATGACAGAACCGGGCTTCATGGTCTTTACCATCTCCTCGGTGATAAGGATGGGAGCCAAACGACCGGGAACAAGAGCAGAAAGGAATACGATGTCCATATCGGGCAGGACTTTGGCTAGAAGCTCACGCTCGGCAGCCAGCACATCCTCAGGTAGCTGCTGGGCATAACCACCCTGACCGATAGCCAGCTCAGGAGCAACACCGGACTCTACAACGGCAGCGCCCAGAGAAGTGGCCTGCTCGGCTGCGGCAGGACGGATGTCGATGGCATAGGTCTTTGCGCCCAGGCGCTTTGCAGTGGCCAAAGCCTGCAGACCGGCAACGCCCACACCGGCAACCAGGACGTTACAGGGTTTAATCATGCCGGCGGCAGTGGGCATCATGGGGATAAATTTGATCAAATCAGAAGCGGCCATCAGGATTCCCTTGTAGCCGGCACAGGTACTCATGGAAGTCAGCGCATCCATAGATTGGGCGCGGGAGATACGGGGCACACAGTCCATAGTTAGGCTGATGATGCCATTGGCAGCCATCTTCTTAACCATCTCGTGGTTCACAGGAGCAGCGGGATGGATGAAGGTGATTAGATACTGACCGCTGTGCATCATATCTACCTCATGCTTGTTGAACTGGGTGTTGAATTGGGGTTCCTTGACCTTCAGGATCAGCTCGGCCCGGTCATAGATCTCTTGCGCAGACGCAATGACAGTAGCGCCGGCAGCCTCATAAGCCTCATTGGTGTGCAGAGCGCCAATGCCGGCATTCTTTTCCACCAGAACGGTGTGCCCGTCAGCCACATACTTTTTAACGGACTCAGGGGTTGCGGCCACACGGGCCTCTTCGTGCATAATTTCCTTGGGGATACCGATGATCATGATAGTTGCCTCCTGTTTTATGTTTTTAATAAATGGTGTAAAAAAGCGGTCGCACCGCAGGGAATACTATTTGATCTTGGGAAGGACAGGCACGTTTTGTTTAATATTATCCAGAACCACATAGGTCCGGGTAAGAGATACACCACGAATCTGCTTGATGAAATTCAATACATTGGTCAGTTCTTCTGTAGAACTGGTGGAAATCCGAGCCATATAATCAAAATCGCTGGTGATATAAAAGCACTCCATTATGCGCTCATGGGAGAGCATCTGTTGGGTAAATTCGGCGTTGTACTTAGGATGCTCCAGCCGGATAGAGATCAGCGCTTGGACATCAAAGCCAGCCATACGCTCGTCGATCACGGCGGTATAGCCCTTAATCAGGCCTGAGGCTTCCAGTTTTTTATCCGCTCCAGTACGGCAGACAAAGACAGATTTACATGCTGGCTGATCCGGGAAGCATTGATGCGCGCATCCTCCGACAAACAGCGAATAATTCCCACATCAATATGGTCTATGGGTTTCCTTTCTGTGCAAAAAGCATTTCTGTATCCCAGTAAGTTTTTCGTTATTATAGCAACAATATAATAAATTTTCAATCATTTCTTTTGTTAATTTTAAACAAACAGGAGTATTTACTATTTTTAATTGTTAGAAATGACCCTGGCTGTAATATTTTTCCGGGATTCTCGCAAAGAGGATTCAGCACCAAAAATGGGCGCGCGAAGCAAGGGATATACAATGAGAACCGTAGTGTTTTTCTACGGTTCTCTGCCTGTTTTGCGTTATTCAAAATTTGAAAATCCCGGCGTTTTCCCAATGGACAGCCACCGATACATTCTGCCAAATGCTGCCTTGCAGGCGCAGCCTTTACACAAGGAGGCTCTATGCCGCGGCATCTAACATATTTTCAATAAAGATGCCATATCCGGTAGTTGGGTCATTGACCAGCACATGCGTAACTGCGCCGATGAGCTTGCCGTTCTGGATGATGGGACTGCCGGACACGAGTGTGTCAAGGATAGGACAACTTTTTTATCTAAACAGTTGACTGTTCTCGTCAAAATGGTTATAATTGACGAGAAAGAATAAGGAGGCGACGAGATGCGTCATTTCAATTATGCAAATCTGGTCAATCGTACTTGGGATAATGGGATAGCAAATTTCTTGTCCCAGATCCACGAATTCAAGGGAAAGCAAGCCTTTTATATGCAGCAAAGACCTATGGAAATGGAACGGCTGGTAGAGCTCGCTAAGGTACAGAGCACTGAGGCTTCTAACTCTATCGAGGGAATTCGAACAACGGAGACTCGGTTACGGCAGCTGATGGAGGAGCGCACAGCGCCTCGCAACCGGGATGAAAGAGAAATTGCCGGTTATCGTGATGCACTGAATATCGTTCACGAGAATTTTGACTATATTCCGCTGACACCAAACTATATTTTGCAGCTTCATAAAATTCTGCTTAGCCACACAGAGTCCGGTTTTGGCGGCACTTTTAAGAATGTGCAGAATTATATCAGCGCTACCGATGAAAGCGGAAGACGGTTCACCTTGTTTACCCCCGTGGCCCCTTATGAAACACCGGAGGCAATACAGGAGATCTGCGATGAGTACAACCGTGCGATCGGTGAGGGAAAGGTGGATCCATTGCTGATCATTCCGGTGTTTATACACGATTTTTTGTGCATCCATCCATTTTTGGACGGCAACGGCAGAATGTCCAGACTATTGACCACGTTGCTTCTGTACCGGGCAGGCTATGAGGTAGGCAAATATATCTCGCTGGAAGCGAAGATCGCGAAAAATAAAGATGCCTACTATGCGGCGTTGGAGGATGCACAAGCGGGTTGGCATGAGCAGCAGGATGATCCGACGCCCTTTATTCGTTATTTGCTTAGTACGATTGTTGCGGCATATCGAGATTTCGATGAACGTATCCGGATTATAAGTCCTTCCTCTTTGGAAACGGTAACGCTTGCCATCGAGAATAAGCTGGGTAAGTTCACAAAGCGAGAGATCCTGGAGCTGTGCCCTACATTGAGCGCATCCACTGTGGAACGCCACCTTAAAAAACTCACCGCAGAAGGCTACCTTTCTAAACGTGGCGCAGGAAAGAATACGTTCTATACGCGAAAATAAAGCAATAAGAGGCTATCTTACGATTGAAAGGTAAGACGGCCTCTTAAACATTATATTTGATGATATCGGTGATTTCGCAACCCAAGATATTGCAAAAACGAGCCAAAACATCGGAATCGATCCGTTCCACAGTTCCGCTGCACCATTTTTCCACCACCTCAAACCGGGTATCGGCCAGCTTGGCAAGGCGGTAGCGGGTAATGCCTTTTTCTTCAATCAGTTCTTTCAAATGGATAGTTATTTTGCCGTAAGAACCTAAATTCACAACACTGCGTAGTTCTTTCGTAATCGTCACCTAAAATGTGTTGTGGCTAACCAATCACTTATTGACAATTATTACAGACGGTGTTACTATCTACATAGTATATTAGGATGTGAAGCGGATATATATTGATTCAATCTTAATACTACAAATTAAGAGATATATTTATTGGAGGTAGAAAGATGTTAGAGCAAAATAAGATTGATATGTATATCATGACAAATCAAAAGTATTTCCCCGAGGAGAAAATTATTTACCTGAAGGACAAACTGCGTACTATGGATGAAGAGAAGTTTTCCTTGATCTCTACAATTGAAATGAAAGATCCGACAACGATTCTTTTGGTCTCTATTTTCTTAGGCTCTCTGGGTATCGACCGTTTTATGATTGGCGATACCGGTATGGGCATTCTGAAATTACTGACTTGTGGATGCTGTGGCATTTTGACTATCGTTGACTGGTTCACTATCTCTAAGAAGACAAAAGAGCTTAATTTCAACAAGGTGATGAGTCTTATTTAATGTGCCTATCAAAACGAAATATCTGCTTGTATCGCATGCGAAATATGTTGTTGTGCTACTTGCCGTATTTGCAGTCTACAAATTAACGGGCGTTGGTTGTCCAATATATAATTTCTTAGGCATTCGCTGTCCGACGTGTGGTGTAACAAGAGCTTTGGTCGGTTTGCTGTCGGGCGATTTAGAACAATACTTTAGTATGAATCCGTTTGCAATTCCTCTTGTTGTTGCTACCCTTGTCGGCATTCACCTTTCCGCTATGCCTGTAAAATGGAGAAATTGCGGAATATTATATATAGCAATTATCACAGCTTCTAATTTTTGTTGGTACATATCTAGTTTTGTATAATTTAAGCCCACACCTTCTCGGTGTGGGCTTTCCTTATGCTGCTGCGGCTAACATATTCTCTATAAATATTCCATATCCCGTTGTCGGGTCATTGACCAGCACATGCGTAACTGCGCCGATGAGCTTGCCGTTCTGGATGATGGGCGAGCCGGACATGCCTTGGACGATGCCGCCGGTGGCTTCCAGCAGGACAGGATCGGTGATTTTCAAAAGCATATTCCGGCAACCACTTTTTGTGTTTGGATAGATTTTCAGAATTTCCACAGAATATTCCTGAACCTGATCGCCTTTTACTGTGGAACGGATTTGGGCAGAGCCAGTTTTCACTTCATCGGCAGAGGCAATGGGAAGTGCCTGACCGGGTAGAGA
>JAZRNS010000046.1:0-2940 GCA_045648245.1 Faecousia sp.
GAACGGAAAGTGAAACCAAAAAAACATGGGGACATATTGACAAACTTCGATTTGAGGAATATAATAATAACAGATCGATAAACTTGAATGTGAGGTGAACCACGTGGCATCTGAATATGTTGAAAATGCAAAAGTGTTTAAGGCATTTTGTGACGAGAATCGTCTGCGTATTTTAGCGCTGCTTCGTAGCGGTGAGAAATGTGCTTGTGTGCTGTTGGATGATTTGCATATTACACAGTCTACGCTTTCGCATCATATGAAGATCCTGTGTGATGCCGGTGTTGTTCAAGGCAGAAAAGAAGGCAAGTGGGTACATTACTCCATTGACTCCGAAGGTGCTGATAGAGCCGTAGCCTTACTGAAACAGCAGTTAATGCTTGATACACAAAGTCAATCAGAAAAACCCTGTTGCTTAGACAAAGAGAAGTGAGCCATCTGAAAAGGTGGCTTCTCTTAAAAACAACATATCGACACTTTTGAATATATGAATATGAAAGGGGCTTTTTATGGAAACATTCAAAACTGCCTGGGATTTCTTTCAGACAGAAGTCTTGGGTATGCAATGGCTGAACCGCTTGATCGGCAGCATCGTGGAAGCAATCGGGCTTGATCCGGCGAGTCGTATAGGAGGAAGCATCCAGTTTTTCTTCTATGACACTATCAAAATCATGGTGTTATTAGGATTCCTGATCCTTTTAATCTCTTATATTCAGAGCTACTTCCCGCCCGAGAGAACAAAGAAGATTCTGGGACGATTCCATGGCATTGGTGCAAATTGTGTGGCTGCTCTTTTGGGAACAGTAACACCGTTCTGTTCATGTTCGTCCATTCCGCTGTTCATCGGCTTTACCAGCGCAGGCCTGCCTTTGGGCGTTACATTCTCTTTCCTGATCTCTTCCCCAATGGTGGATTTGGGAAGTCTTGTGCTGCTTATGAGTATCTTTGGTTGGAGAGTAGCGGTAATCTATGTGGTACTTGGTCTGGTAATTGCCGTGGCAGGCGGTACACTCATTGAGAAACTGCATCTGGAAAGTCAGGTAGAGGAATATATCCGCAAAGGCAAGGCAATCGATATGCCACAGGATGAGCTGCATTTCAAGGATCGCATCCAATATGCTTGGGAACAGGTCGTAGAAACCGCAAAGAAAGTGTTCCCCTATGTTTTGGTTGGTGTTGGTATTGGTGCCATCATCCACAACTGGATTCCGGAAGAATTTATTGTCAGACTGTTGGGCGGCAATAATCCTTTCGGCGTTATTTTCGCTACAGTTGCGGGCGTTCCTATGTATGCAGATATTTTCGGTACGATTCCTATTGCTGAAGCACTGCTTGCCAAGGGCGCACTTCTGGGTGTTGTCCTGTCTTTTATGATGGGTGTAACCACACTATCTATACCTTCTATGATCATGCTGCGAAAGGCTGTGAAACCGAAGCTACTGGGTATCTTTATTGCTATTTGTACTCTTGGTATTATCATCGTTGGTTACTTCTTCAATGCGATTGCTCCCGTAATTATCTAAAAAATATTCAATTAGGAGGAATTTAACTATGGCACTGTTTAATTTCGGTAAGAAGAAAGAAGAAAAGAAAGCGCCTGCTTGCTGTTGTGGCAGCACTGAAACCAAAGTAGAGGAAACTGCTTCCTGCTGCTGTGGTTCCGCACCCCAGGCGGATGCGACTACCTCTTGCTGCTGCGGCGCCCCCGTGGAAGGTATCTGCTGCATTAAGGTTCTGGGCGCAGGCTGTAAGTCCTGCCACGAGCAGTATGAGTATGCCAAAAAAGCTGTCAGCAACCTCGGCCTTGATATCGAAGTGGAGTATATTACCGATATGGAAAAGATTATGGAATATGGTGTGATGTCCATGCCTGCCATCGTGGTCAACGATAAGGTGGTTGCCTTTGGCAAGGTGCTGAAAACTGCGGAAGTTGAGAAACTGCTGAAATGAAGAAAGTGGCCTTTATCTGTGTCCACAATTCCTGCCGCAGCCAGATTGCAGAAGCCCTTGGAAAGAAGTTGGCTTCTGATGTGTTTGAAAGTTACTCTGCCGGTACAGAAACCAAACCGCAGATCAATCAGGATGCAGTTCGTCTGATGAAGCAGGTTCACGACATCGATATGGAGAAAACCCAGTACAGCAAACTCCTGTCCGATATTCCAGAGGTGGATGTGGTAATCACCATGGGATGTAATGTACAGTGTCCGTTCCTGCCCTGTTCCTATCGTGAGGATTGGGGGCTGGATGATCCAACAGGACAATCCGATGAAGTGTTTCTGCAAATTATAAAAACGATTGAACAGAAAATTATAAGTCTCAAGTTGCAACTCGAGTGACAAAAAATTCCTCACTGCCATTGTGTTGGTAGTGAGGAGTTTTTTATACACTGATTTCGATTCCTGTTGGATATGTAGTTTGATGAACGAAAAAAGGCTCTACAGTAACCACAACCAGGTTACCGTAGAGCCTTTGCCCACTCTGAAACTTTTCTTCTGACAATGAAACTATTCCTGTCACGCTGAAACTTTTCTCCGAGGAATAGTTTCAGTGTGAATATCGGACAAACAAAAATGGGTGTCCAAAAGCGTGAAAATAAACCGCTGAACACCCACAATGAAACTAACCCTAAAATGGAAAAAGCCGAAAACCCCTGTTCTGCAAGGATTATCGGCAAAAGAATAAGGTCGATAGTTTCAATACCAATGGTATCAAAACTATCAACCTTATTTGGTGCGGGTGACAGGGGTCGAACCTGCATGCTTTTGGCACAAGAACCTAAATCTTGCGTGTCTGCCAATTCCACCACACCCGCATATGAAGATAAAAACAATGGCGAAAAAATCCGTTGATGCAGATCTTTGCCTTCGGTTGTATAAGTGATTATATATTATAAATTAAAAAAAGGCAAGGGGAAACATTTATTTTTTTGTTTCCCCTGAAATA
>JAZRNS010000047.1:0-6731 GCA_045648245.1 Faecousia sp.
ACAGCGCCCCGAACAAGGTTTCCAAACCGGTGGCCTTTGCATACTCCTGCGGGGTTGCAGACTTGGGGGCAGCATGGGTGTGGGCATTTTTGCCCCGCCGGAAATAGGCAAACTCCTCCTCCGTGAGAACGGGCTTCAGCACATCGGCAAATTTTGCCTGAGTGGGCGCTTTTACCAGCGCCACCGTGTCCTTGTGGAGCTTTAGCACTGTCTGATCGCCCTTGGCGCACAGGTAAGTTCTGCACAGCAGCTCATACACTCCGTCTCCCATGTGGGCAAGACCCAAATTGGAAATGGCGTTCACCTGAACCGGTGTAAAATTCATTTCAAATAGGTTTTCCAAAATTCATTCCCTCGATTCAAAAGCACTTGGGCGCATAGACCGGTAAACAGACCTGTGATCACACTGCATAAAATCATCACAGGCAGGTAGATCACAAGACCGGGCGTTGCGGTAATGGCCACAGCGGCGAGCATTTGTCCAATGGAGTGGGCGATCGCGCCCAAACAGCCGGCGACCCAAATTTGTTTTTGTGTTAAAATCTGTTTCAGGCCCGCGGTTGCAAGCCAGGCAAGGCTGCCGCCGGCGGCAGAGTAAAAAATGGTGCTAAACTGCCCGGAGAAAACAGCGCCTAAAAATATCCGTACAAATAAAATGGCAAGAGCCTCTTTTCCCCCAAACAAAAACACGGCAAACACCGTTACAATATTGCTCAGACCCAGCTTGATACCCGGAATGGGAACAAGGGCGGGAAGCTGGGCTTCTATCATGAAAATCGTCAGGGCAATGGCGGTGAGCAGCGCCATGCAGGTGAGTTTTTTTGCCTTCACAGTTGCTCCTTTTGATACCGCTGACGGCATTCGGCAATCACCCGGATCGCATCGTCCTTGGGATAGTAGTCGCCTACTTCCACAGGCACATCCTGCAGGACTTTATAATTGGCAAAGAAATTGGCGATCTCCTTCAAAACAAAGGGGGAAAGATCGCTCAGCTCCTGCACATCGGCGTACCGGGGGTCGCAGTCCACGACGGAGATCAGCTTATAGTCCAGCTTGCCGTTGTCGATCATGCTTAAATAGCCCAGTACACGGGCAGGCACAACGCAGCCGGGGTAAGTAGGATGGGAGCAGATCACCAAAATGTCCAGCGGATCGCCGTCCGGGGCTAAGGTGTTTTCTAAAATGCCGTACTCTGCCGGATAGATCATAGCTGCATATAAGACCCGATCCAGCATAATGCGACCGCTGACCTTGTCCAGTTCGTATTTATTTTTAGAACCCAAAGGAATCTCAATCAAAGCATGTACAACATTCTTTTCCATAACGACCTCCTGCAAAAATTGATTGCAACTATTATAACCGAAGTTCGCCCAAAAGTCTACCGGATATAAAAAGTGGCTGTTCCACCAAAAGATGGAACAGCCTGTTTATTTAGCAGTAGAAATCCTTGATCTTCTTGGCGCGGCTGGGGTGGCGGAGCTTGCGGATCGCCTTATTTTCGATCTGACGGATACGCTCACGGGTAACGCCGAAGATCTGACCTACTTCTTCCAAAGTGTGGGTGCGACCGTCGTACATGCCGAAACGCATACGCAGAACATCCGCCTCACGCTCGGTCAGGGTGTCCAAAATCTCCCGCAACGCCTCTGCCAGCATGGCGTTGGAGGTGGCGTCCGCAGGACCGGGGGTGCGCTCGTCCTCTACGAAAGAACCGATAGAGGTGTCTTCCTCGTCGCCCACAGGGGTGTCCAGACTCAAGGTGTCGGCAGCGGTGCGGTTTGCCTCGATGATCTTCTCAACGGGCAGACCCAGCTCTGCTGCGATCTCCTCAACAGTAGGCTCACGGCCCAGCTCCTGCACCAGCTTTCGGTTGCAGCGGGTGGCCTTGTTGATGACTTCCACCATATGCACCGGCACACGAATGGTTCGTGCCTGATCGGCAATGGCTCTGGTAATGGCCTGCCGGATCCACCAGGTAGCATATGTAGAGAATTTATTTCCCTTTGTCCAGTCAAACTTGTCCACCGCGCGGATCAGGCCTGTGTTACCCTCCTGAATCAGATCCAAAATGTGTAGGCCACGGCCGGAATATTTCTTTGCAATGGAAACCACCAAACGGAGGTTTGCCTCGGTCAGCTTGTTCTTTGCGGCCTGATCGCCTTCAGACACCCGCTTGGCAAGATCAACTTCCTCTTCCGCAGACAGCAGACGGATCTGACCGATCTCTTTCAGGTACATGCGCACGGGATCGTCCAGATTGTACTCTGCGGCAAGATCCACGGGGTCAACCAGTTCTTCGTCTTCCACATCGCTCAGATCGATGTCGTCCCCCAGCTCGTCTGTATCGGAAAGATCCAGATCGTCATCCAGCTCCAGATCCAAATCTGCGCTGACCACCTGAATGTTCATTGCTTCGATCTGATCGTAAATGTCTTCGATTTTTTCGGGACTCAAATCCATTTCTTCCAAATGGGCATTCAGATCGGAAGTGCGGATCATGCCGTCCTTGCGGCCCTGTGCGATGAGCTTTTGCAAAACGGCCTGAAGATCTTCGGGAGATTTTGTTTGTTTCTTAGCCATAGTCATTTCCGTTCCCTCTTTTTGTTTTGATGCTAAACTATAAGCTGATTTTCGGTTTTTGACAAGGGTTTTTACGAAAAATTTTTCAAAAAAGTGTCTTTCGGCGTTTTTTGTCGGCACAATAGACATTCTTCCCGCAAATTTGCGAAAACATACAGTTTACAACAACAGGAAAATTCAGTATAATAACTTGGGCATCTTTAACAACTGCCCTTGCGATACAAATATACAGAGGAGCTTCTTATGAAAGACCTTTCAAAAATTCGTAATTTTTCCATTATTGCCCACATCGACCACGGCAAGTCTACATTGGCAGACCGGCTGCTGGAGGAATGTGATGCCATCGATCAGCGGATCCGGGCAGAGCAGCTATTGGATTCTATGGAGCTGGAAAAGGAGCGGGGCATTACCATTAA
This sequence comes from Faecousia sp., assembly GCA_045648245.1. Taxonomy (GTDB): domain Bacteria; phylum Bacillota; class Clostridia; order Oscillospirales; family Oscillospiraceae; genus Faecousia. The sequence continues at coordinate 2,997 of JAZRNS010000047.1, forward strand.
AGCCACCGCCGCTACCTTAAACTATACTGCTGATGACGGGGAAACCTATGCCCTGAACCTGATCGACACCCCAGGCCATGTGGACTTTAACTATGAAGTCAGCCGCTCTTTGGCAGCCTGCGAGGGTGCGGTGCTGGTGGTGGATGCCTCTCAGGGTGTGGAAGCCCAGACCCTGGCAAATACTTATTTGGCTATCGATGCAGGCTTGGAGGTCTTGCCGGTAGTCAATAAGATCGACCTGCCCTCTGCCCGTCCTGCAGAGGTGAAGGCGGAAATTGAGGATATTATTGGCCTGCCTGCAGAGGATTCCCCCGAGATCTCTGCTAAAAACGGCATTAACATTCATTCTGTGCTGGAAATGATCGTGCGGGATGTGCCTGCACCCGGCGGCGACCGGGAAGCACCCCTGCAGGCGCTGATCTTTGACAGCCAGTACGATGCCTACCGGGGCGTTATCGTGTATGTGCGTATTAAGGAAGGCACCGTCCGTGCCGGTCAGGATATTAAAATGATGGCTACCGGCGCGGTTTATAAAGTGGTGGAAGTTGGCACAATGAGTCCTGCGGGATTGATCCCAGCGGACGCTTTGGGTGCCGGCGAGGTCGGTTACATTACTGCATCCATTAAAACGGTAGCAGACACCCAGGTGGGCGATACCATCACCACTGTGGAAAACCCCGCTGCCCAGCCACTGCCCGGCTACCGGCCGGTACAGCCTATGGTGTTCTCCGGTGTGTACCCCGCTGACGGTGCCAAATATCAGGACCTGCGGGAGGCACTGGAAAAGCTGAAATTAAACGATGCGTCCATGACCTATGAGCTGGAAAGCTCCATTGCGTTGGGCTTCGGCTTCCGTTGCGGCTTCCTGGGGCTTCTGCATATGGAGATCATTCAGGAGCGGCTGGAGCGGGAATACAATCTGGATCTGATCACCACCGCCCCCAATGTTGTATACCGGGTTACCAAAAACACCGGCGAGGTGCTGATGGTGGACAATCCCTTGGATTACCCCGACCCCATGGACATTCAGCTTGCAGAAGAGCCTTTTGTAAAGGTGAATTTGATGGCGCCCCAGGAGTATGTGGGCAATATTATGGATTTGGCAACCTCCCGCAGAGGTGAATTTAAGGACATGGTCTATCTGGATGCAAACCGGGTGGAATTGCATTATGAAATGCCCCTAAATGAGATCATTTACGATTTCTTTGATGCCCTGAAGTCCCGCACCCGGGGCTACGGTTCCCTGGACTATGAGATGATCGGCTACCGCCCTAGCCGGCTGGTGAAGCTGGACATCCTGCTAAATGGCGATGTGGTGGACGCATTGAGTTTTATTCTCTTTGCAGACAATGCCTACCCCAGAGCCAGAAAAATTTGCGAAAAGCTGAAGGAGAATATTCCCCGCGCCCAGTTTGAAATTCCGGTGCAGGCAGCCATCGGCGGCAAGATCATTGCCCGGGAGACCATTAAGGCCCTGCGCAAGGATGTGCTGGCAAAGTGTTACGGCGGCGATATTACCCGAAAGAAAAAGCTGCTGGAAAAGCAGAAGGAAGGTAAAAAGCGTATGCGTACCTTCGGCACAGTAGCCGTTCCCAGCGAAGCCTTTATGGCAGTTTTGAAGCTGGACGAAGACTAATGTGTAATGGATAGTTGATTGGAGACAAGTATGGCACTGGTTGCACGAAAAAACAAGACCCCTTTGGGAATTTATATTCATGTGCCTTTTTGCCGGAGTAAGTGTCAGTATTGCGACTTTTACTCCCTGACCACCAAAGAGGACAGCCTTTTGGACGGCTATCTGATGGCGGTGTGCGCCCACATTAAAGAGGCAGGGGCTTTGGCGCCCAACTATTTGGTGGATACGGTGTATTTCGGCGGCGGCACACCCAGCTTTTTCGGCGCAGAGGGCATGGCTATAATCCTTACCGCCATTCGCAAAAGCTTTGATGTGGCGCGGGACGCAGAGATCACCTTTGAAGCCAACCCCGACTCGGTATCTGACCGGCTTTTGCGCCGCCTGCGCAGCGAGGGCTTTAACCGGGTCAGTTTGGGCATCCAATGCGATAACGACGATATTCTTAAACGAATTGGCCGCCCCCACAGCTATGCCCAGGCAGTCAATGCGGTGAAGCGCATCCGGAAAATGGGCTTTAAGAATTTGTCTGTGGATTTGATGTACGGCTTGCCCGGTCAGAGCCTGACGGCATGGGAAAAGACCTTGCAAAATGTACTGAAGCTGCAGCCGGAGCACATTAGCTGTTACGGCTTAAAGGTGGAAGAGGGCACACCCTTGTACGAATATCAGGACTGCTGTAATTTGGCAGACGACGATACCCAGGCGGATATGTATTTGGCGGCGATCGAGATTTTGCGGCAGCACGGCTACCGCCAGTATGAGATTTCCAATTTCTGCCGCAAGGGTCATGTTTCCCGCCATAATCTGAAATACTGGAACGGCGGCGAGTATTTGGGCTTTGGTCCGGATGCCAGCTCGGATTTTGGCGGTCGCCGTTTTGCCATTATTCGGGATCTGCACGGCTATATCGACGGCATTCGTTCCGGCGGACAGGTACTTCGGGAGGTGCAGGAAGTGCCCCCCAGAGAGCGGGCAGGGGAGTATCTTATGATGCGCCTGCGCACCGCATCCGGTGTTGACCCCAAAGAATATGAAAGCCGTTTCCTGCTGCCGTTCAAGCCGCTTTTGTCCGCGTTGGAAAAATGCCGGGAGCAAGGCTTAGCTGCCCGCACCTTTGACGGCCGCTGGCATTTGACACCAAATGGCTTTTTGGTGTCCAACACCATTATTTCAGACCTGCTTTTGATTCAGGAGCAATGTGAACCCATTGCAAAAAGAAATTTTAGATAAAGTTCAGGAGGAAGCTTACTGCGGCAGAGGAACGCCAACGCAAGTGGATAGAAAATCACGAAAATTATGTCCGGAACGAGGAAATGTATCGGTTTGCGGATATGCAGGATCACGCCATGGTCGTTGGGGCGCTGGATCGATTAAAACAGATAGGAAAAAATGAGAGGCGGCTCAAACGAGCTGCCTCTTAATTGCTTATTTCATGAACTTGTCGATTGCCTGACACAGATCGTCAATGGCATCTTTATCTCCCGCGGCAACCGCATCCACCATGCAGTGGTGGATGTGATCCTTCAGGATCACCTTGCCGGTGTTGTCCAAAGCCGAACGCACGGCTGCCAGCTGCACCAAAACCTCTGCGCAATCGTAACCTTCCTCCACCATGCGCTTGACCTTTTCCAAATGGCCTATGGCGCGGGCAAGGCGGTTGATGACGGCTTTTTGGTTTTCGTGGACATGGCCGTGGGAGTGGGCAATGCCGTGGGCATGCATATATGCGTGATCGTGTTCGTGGTCGTGATGATGATGGTCAGACATAAAGCCCCTCCTTTTTGCAGTTTATGGCATTATACCCCATTTTCACCCAACTTGCAAGCCCCCTGAGGGGATATAAATTTCTGTTGACAGGTAGTCGCCGAACAACGCACGTCATTGCGAAACCAGTCCGCAGACTGGTTGTGGCAATCCGTTCTCCTTATGAAAAGCGCACGAACTGCAGTGTTTGTAGGAGATGCGGTTTGCCACGTCGCTTTCGCATTGCCCGTTTGCGGTGCCCGGCAGAAACAGCGCCTGACGAAGCAGGCTCGTTTCTTGCCGACCGCGGCACACGCTGCGCTTTCGCTCCTCCCGCCACCGGCGGCGCTCAAGCT
>JAZRNS010000048.1:0-8937 GCA_045648245.1 Faecousia sp.
GCCCTTTTCTTCCATAGCCTTAACCAATGTTGCCTCGGTATAACGGGCGGGGGGCTGGGTGAAGTGCTGCTGTTTTTTCATATCTGCGCACAGCGCCTTATCTCCCTCCTGAAGTTCAGGCAAGGGTTCGCCCAACTCTTCCGTTTCCTCATCCTTGCCTTCCTCATACACTGCAAGGAAGCCGGAGAACTTTACACTTTGGTGGCTGGAACGGAAAACATGACCGGCGCACTGGGTATCAATGGACACAGTATCGTACACAGCATTTGCCATCTGGGTCGCCAGGAAGCGGCTCCAAATCAGCTTATACAGCCGGTACTGTTCTTTTGTCAGGGAATCCCGGATACGCTCCGGATCCAGCTCTACATGGGTGGGACGAATGGCTTCGTGGGCATCCTGTGCGCTGGATTTGGTTTTATAGTTGTGGAATTTTCCGTAATAATAAGCCGCACCGTAGCGGGACTTGATAAACTCTGCCGCTGCACCCATAGCCTCTGCACTCAAACGCAGGGAGTCGGTACGCATATAGGTAATCAGACCCAAGGTGCCTTCTCCTGCCACATCCACGCCTTCATAAAGCTGCTGGGCGATTGCCATGGTGCGCTTGGGGGTCATATTCAGTTTCCGGGATGCCTCCTGCTGGAGGGTAGAAGTGGTAAAGGGAGGGGCGGCAGATCGCTTTTTATCTGCCTGTTTTACGCTGGTTACTGTAAATTCACCGCCGGTAATATCGTCAATGACTTTCTGTACCTGCTCCTCATTTTCCAACTCCCGCTTCTTGGTATCGCCATAATAGCGGGCGGTAAAAGAGCCAGGCTTGCCAATGCGGTCCAGCTTTACATCCAAGGACCAGTATTCTCTGGGCTGGAATGCACGGATCTCATTTTCCCGGTCCACCACCAGTCTGGTTGCCACAGACTGTACACGGCCTGCAGACAGACCTCTGCGGACCTTTTTCCACAGCAACGGAGAGAGCTGGTAGCCAACAATGCGGTCCAAAATTCTTCTTGCCTGCTGGGCGTCCACCAAGCCGTAGTCAATGGCACGGGGTGCAGCAATGGACTGCTCCACCACCTTTTGGGTGATTTCGTTAAAGGTTACGCGGAATGTCTTATTATCCGGCAACTCCAACAGTTCCTTCAAGTGCCAGGAGATCGCCTCGCCCTCCCGGTCCGGGTCGGTTGCCAGATATACAACCTCTGCCTTCTTTGCCGCCTTGCGCAGATCCTCAATGATCTCCGTTTTGGAGTCCATAGGCAGATATTCCGGCACAAAACCGCCTTCAATATCCACACCCATTGTGCTCTTAGGCAGATCACGCAGGTGGCCCATACTGGCCTTGACTGTATATTCATTTCCTAAATATTTTCCGATGGTTTTTGCTTTGGAGGGCGACTCCACAATTACCAGTTTGGTTGCCTTAACCATGTATTTCCTCCGATCATATAACCCTTCCAGTTATAGGATTATTTTTTGGATACCCGTCCGCCGGGATGCTGAAGGATTCTCTTTTTCAGTGCCAGCTTGGTGAGAATGGACTTGACCTTTCCTGCCGGCAAGGTTGCCTGTGCTATCAATTCATCGATCAGTACAGGCGTAACCGGTACTAGCCTGAGTACCGCCTGCTCCTCCTGGGACAGGGGGCTTTCTTGTCCGCCTAAGGAAGTATAAGGGGATTTTTCTTCCTTGTCAATGGCTTTTTTGTCAGTTGCGCTCCGGACGAGTTCCCGATACGCCGGAATTTGAGGGGTCTGCGCCACTTTCACAACAGGGGCGATCTGTTCCCGGCTAACCTTACCGGGATAGCGGGCCTCATAGGTTTTCACCACATCCCATCCGCTCAGGGCAGCCGTTGCCCGCTCCTGCATCAGGGCATTGCTGCCGGCGCAGGACTCCACATCCACATTGCCCGGCACCACAAAGACATCTCTGCCCTGCTCCAAGGCATGGTTGGCTGTAATCAGCGCTCCGCTTTCCTCCGGTGCTTCCACCACCAGCAATCCGTCCGCCATACCGCTGATAATGCGGTTTCTATGGGGAAAGTGCCAAGGCGCAGCCTTGGTCTTTGGCGGATATTCCGAAAGCAGACATCCCTGCCGGCATACCCGCTGAAATAACTGCTTGTTGCCGGTAGGATACACAACATCCACACCGCAGCCAAGGACGCCCACTACAGGGCTTTGTGCTTCCAATGCCCCTTCCATGGCTCTGGTATCGATGCCGTTTGCGCCGCCGGACACCACCACCGCTCCGCTTTTGGCAATTTCACAGCCAAACCGCAAAGCAGTTGTTAAACCGTAGGCGCTTGCCTTTCTTGTGCCGACTACCCCAATTACCGGCGTTGCTTCCCAATTAGGCAGATTGCCTTTGAAATACAAAACCAGCGGCGGGTCGTAGGTATTGCGCAATTTAGAAGGATAGTGCTTATCTGTCAGGGCTAAAACCCCGATTCCCTTTTGGGCGCACAGGGACAAAATGCCCTCTGCTCCGGAAAGGTCCTTATCCTCCAACGCCGGACGCAGCTGTTGCGGGATTTCTTCCAATGCATCCGGTCTCAGGTGATAGAGCTCCTCCGGATCGTGAAAATGCTGAAGCAGGGTCAGCTTTTGGGCAAGGGATATCCCCTTTAGCTGTGCAAACCACACCCAGTAGATCAGCATTTTCTTCACTCCTTCTCTATATCTTCATTTGCCACATAACAACGGCTGCCGCAATGGCTGCATTTAGGGATTCACAATGTTCGTTCATGGGAATGATCAGCTCTGCCTGGGCGCTTTGCAAAATCTCCTGCCGGACGCCCTGTCCTTCGCTGCCGATCACCACTGCCATAGACTGAAGATCTGCCTGCCGCAGGTCCTGTGCCCGATCACTCAGGGCCGTTACCGCCACAGCAATACCCGCAGCGTGGCAGGCCTCTTGTGCCGCCTGCCATGTGGTTTGCACCACCGGTGTGCGGAATACTGCGCCCATGCTGGCACGAACTACCTTATGACTATAAGGATCTGCGCAGCCTTCCAGCAGCGCCACAGGAATCTGCAGTGCATCGGCTGTGCGCAGGATCGTTCCCAAATTTCCCGGATCCTGAATACCGTCCAGCAGCAACATGCCCGGCACAGGCGTAAAGGCTGTTTTCTCCGGCAGGCGGCAAAGGAACAGCGCTCCCTGAGGTGTCTGCATGGGAGAAATGGATGCCATCACATCCTCTGGCACCTGCACCAGCCGTACATGCTCCGGCACATCTGCCTGCACTCCATCTGCCAAAATAACCGTGTGTAAGCCCGGCCACCAGCGCACAGCTTCGGCTAATAGTTTTGTACCGTCTGCCACAAACAGGCCTGCCTGCTCCCGCTCTTTACGGGAAGTGAGCAGCTTACGCACCTGCTGCAGCAAGGGGTTTTTTCTGGCTGTGATCCGCTCTGTCATAGCTTTTGCACTCCGTTCAGGGCGCGACTATCTCCCAGCACCACCATAATATCCCCGCTGCAGATAATAAAATCTGCAGGCGGTGAAACAGTAATTTTTCCGTCTCTGCGCACCGCCAGAATATTCACGCCCAGCTTTGCCCGCACATTCAGATCCTTCAGACTCTTATTGACCCAGCTATTGGGAGCCGGCACTTCGATAATGCCATACTCCTCAGACAGCTCAATGTAGTCCAGCACATTGAGGCTGGAAAGGCTCTTTGCCAAACGGGCGGCATTTTCCGTTTCCGGAATGACTACCTGATCTGCACCCAGCTTCAGCAGAACCTCTTTATGGGTGGCGTCGTGTGCCTTGCAAATAATACGGGGAACGCCCAGCTCCTTTAGATTCATCGTTGCCAGAACAGAATTGCCCAGATCTTTCCCGATTGCCACAATGGCGCAGGAGAAATCACCGGCACTTAACGCCCGCAGCACTTCCTTGTCCCGGGCATCGGCAATCACCGCATGGGTTACATCCGCCGCGATCTGCTGCACGCGGTCGCTTTCCGTATCAATGGCCAACACTTCACAGCCATAGCCACACAGCCGCCGGGCAGCTTCACTGCCAAACAGGCCCAATCCAATTACAATACAGGATTTCATATTCTTCCTCCTATCCAATCAGCAAGTTGGTTTCTGCATAACGGAATCGCTCCGTTGCCCGGTCGCCCATCAGGAAGCCCAGGCTAATGGTCAGAACGCCTACTCTGCCAAAGTACATAAACAAGATAACGAGTATTTGCGAGGAAATGCTCAAGCTGGTGGTAATACCGGTGGTCAAGCCAACGGTTGCCAATGCAGAGACCGCTTCATACAGTCCGTCGATCAGGCTGACAGAAGATGTTGCGCTGAGAAAAATACCGCCAAACACCACCAAAGTGATCATAATGCCTGCAATGGTCATGGCATCCATAGCCTTCTGCTGGGGAATGGTTCGGTGAAACACGCTAACGGTACTGCGTCCCCTGGCCCGATGCCACAAAAACAGCATTAAAACCACAAAGGTTACGGTTTTGAGACCGCCTGCGGTAGAACCGGAGGAACCGCCAATGAGCATCAAGATCATACTCACCGCCTTGCCCGCATCTGTCAGGCCGCCCTGATCCACAGAAACAAAGCCTGCTGTTCGCAGGGTTACAGCCTGGAAAAGGGCATTGAGAATTTTCTGTCCTACAGGCATCGCACCTAAGGTATTGGGATTGTTCCACTCTAAAAGCAAGATCAGCGCTGTGCCGCCTGCAACCAGCACACCGGTGGTCAGCAAAACGAGCTTTGTGTATACACTAAACCGGCGGAAGGAGCGGACTCTTGCAATCTCCTCCCACACGAAAAAGCCCAAACCGCTGACAATGATCAAGCCTATGATCGTGAGCATCACTACCGGGTCGTTGTTAAAGATAATCAAACTGGCACCCGGCTGGATCGCACCGAATATATCGAAGCCTGCATTGCAAAATGCAGAGACCGCATGGAACACGCCCCAGATACTTGCCTGACGGAAGCCATACTCCGGCAGGAAGTGGAGGGTCAAAATAGCAGCGCCTAAAAGCTGCACGGACAAAGAGCCGCCCAAAACCCACTTTTGCAGCCGCACTACCCCTTCCATATCGTTCACACTCAGCGCCTGTGCCATAATCATGCGCTGGCGCAGACTCACCTTCCGGCGCAGCAGGAAGATCACAAGGGAGGCAGCGCTCATAAAGCCCAAGCCGCCAATCTCGATCAGGCAAAAAATCACACTTTGGCCGAATCCGCTCCAATGGCTCCAGGTATCAAAGCGCACAAGGCCGGTAACGCAGGTGGCAGAGGTAGCTGTAAACAGGGCATCCAGATAGCCGGTTGCTTCACCGTTGCGGTTAGATACCGGCAAGCTAAGCAGAAAAGAGCCCAAAAGAATCAACGCCCCAAAGGTCAGTGCAATGATCTTTGTGGGGTTTGGCTGCACCCGTCTTTTCAACAACCAACTGCGCAAATTACACTTTTTGCCTACCATCGATCCTCAGACTCCTTTCTGTGAAATCATTCCTTTTTTATTGTATAGTATACCAAATCCCCCGGTTTTTCAAGTATCTTTATTTATAATGTATAAAGGTGTCTTTCCTCCGTTGCAGGAAAGACACCTTTTATCTTTATCCCCAAAGTCCCAAATAACCGGCTGCAATACCCACTGCAGCGGACATACAAATAATCAAAATGGGATGAACTTTCCGAAACGCCAGCACTGCCATGACTGCAAAAATGCCAGCCGATACATAGAACCCAGCCTGTGTAAATACTGCCGTGCCAACGCCGGTGGAAAAGAAAACGGTCATGGCAACAGACAGCACTGCATCAGCAATCAAGCCCACTACAGCCGGCTTCAAACCGCTCATGCAGCCCTTGACCACCTTGCTTTGGCGGAAACGATCGTAGCATTTGGCAACCAGCAAAATGATAATAAAGCTGGGTAAAACTACGCCCATGGTAGCACAAAAAGAGCCAAACACCGCCATAGCTGTGCCCGTGTCCTGTCCACCAACTGCAGAGCCAACATAGGTAGCCATATTCACCGCAAAGGGTCCGGGGGTGGATTCGCTCACCGCCACAAAGTTAATCAAGCTCTCGCTGCTGATAATATGACCCCAGCGCAAAGAGACTTGCTCCTGAATCATGGGCAGCATGGCATAGCCGCCGCCAAAGGTAACGGCACCGATCATAAAGAAGGTCAAAAACAACTCTAAATAGATCATTTTTCTTCCCTCCTTTGCAGATACAGGGCGCTCAGCAGGCCAAAAATGCCGCAGCCGATAATTACAAAAATCACATTCACGCTAAAAAATGCGGTCAAAATAAAAGCAGCGCCCATGGCCACATAGCTGACCCAACCCTTGGGACTTTTTTTGTACATGGTCCACAGGGATTTGCAAAGCAGGGCCAGCACGCCGGCACGGATACCCTGAAAGGCATACTGCACCGCACGAAGCTGCTGAAACTGCTGCAGTACAAACGACAGCGCCAAAATGATCAGGAAGCTGGGCAGCACCACACCCAGTGTTGCCACAACGGAGCCAATCACCCCGCAGGCACGGTAGCCTACAAAGGTTGCAGAGTTGATAGCGATAGGTCCGGGGGTGGATTCTGCAATGGCGATGATCTCCAAAATATCATCGTCTGTAACCCATTTATTCTTTTCCGATGCTTCCTTTTGGATCAAGGGAATCATAGCGATTCCACCACCAAAGGTAAATGCACCGATCCGAAAGAACGCAGCAAACACTTTTAACAGTTCTTTAAACGAAGCTTTCATAAAGGGATTTCCTTTCGTAAATACATTGTATATAGAATAGTTGATAAGCCCGAAAAAATCAATAGCTCTGTAAATTTCTATTTATTGAGTAGGGGCGGTCTGCGACCGCCCGCGGGCGACCACAGGTCGCCCCTACGGGTTGTTGGTGTGTTTGGGGAACACACCGTCAAACGGAAATTTGACACCTTTCCTGTTCCATGATAGGATAATACTAACTAACAAATTAGGAGCGATCTTATGAATCCCTATGCCCGAACGCAGATTCTTTTAGGAGACAAAGCAATGGCAAAACTCCGCGCTTCCCGGGTGGCCGTTTTCGGTCTGGGCGGCGTTGGCGGTTATGTAGTGGAGGCCCTTGCCCGATGTGGCATTGGCGCGCTGGATCTTGTAGATCATGACACCGTCAGCCTGACCAATTTGAACAGGCAGATCTTAGCCACACGGGAAAGTGTTGGCAAGGAAAAGGCACAGGTTGCGGCCCAGCGTGTTCTTTCCATCGACCCGGATATTCAGGTGCAGGCCATCCGGCAATTTTACGGCCCGGACACCGCCCATGAATTCGATTTTTCCCAATACGACTATGTGGTAGATGCCATCGATACCGTTACCGGAAAACTTGCCTTAGTGGAAGCAGCACAGGCTGTCGGCACCCCTATTATCAGTTCTATGGGAACAGGCAACAAGCTCGACCCCACAAAATTTCAAATTGCAGATATTTCCAAGACCTCCGTATGTCCCCTCGCCCGGATCATGCGCAAGGAATGTGCCAAGCGAGGAATCCGGCATTTGAAGGTGCTGTTCTCCACAGAAGATCCTGTAGCTCCGGCTTCTGACGGCAGCACCGAGGAGCTTCCCGAGGGTCGCCGCAGTCTTCCCGGCTCTGTGTCCTTTGTGCCCTCAGTTGCCGGACTGATCATTGCCGGTGAAGTGGTCCGGGATCTAACAAAAAAATAACCCTGCCAAAAGCAGGTTTACCTTGGAGGTAAACAGCTTTCATAACCGTTTAAAGGCGCTGTCTCAAAACCAATGAGACAGCCTTTTTTCTCTCTACTGTGGGTAGAGTTCTCTTTTTGTGGTCTGTAGAGTGGATTCTCCTGTTAATAGGTTCAATACGCACCGGCAATCCTGTATACTAAGCAGGTAATTATCCCACAGAAAAGGAATGTATGTATGAGAACCGTAAAAATCGTTGCAGACTCCTCTGCCAATGTGCGCCAGCTATCCGGTGTGGCTTTTGCGTCTGCACCCTTGAAAATTATAACCGACGAAAAAGAATTTGTGGACGATGCTGCATTGGATGTGCGCCAAATGGTATCCTATTTTGACAGCTACAAGGGCAGGTCCAAAACCTCCTGCCCCAACCCTGCCGACTGGCTGGAAGCCTTTGGAGATGCAGACGATATTTTCTGTGTTACCATCACCAGCGGACTGTCCGGCAGCTATAATTCCGCCTGCATTGCCAAGGAAATGTACGAAGCCGATCACCCCGGCAAGCAGGTTTTTGTGATCGACTCCCTGTCTGCCGGACCGGAGCTGAAGCTGATCATAGAAAAGCTGGAGCACTACATTTCCCAAGGTCTTCCCTTCCCGCAGATCTGTGAGAAAATTAAGAATTATCAAAATCAGACAGGTCTGCTGTTCATTTTGGAGTCCTTGAAAAATTTCGCCGCCAACGGACGGGTCTCTCCGGCAGTTGCTAAAATCGTAGGGGTTTTGGGTATTCGCATTGTAGGAAAGGCCAGCGATCAGGGAACATTGGAGCCCATGGATAAGTGCCGTGGTGAAAGTAAATCCATAGAAAAAATTGTTTCCCGTCTACAGGAGGCAGGTTTGAAATCCGGAAAGGTGCGCATTGCCCATTGCCAAAACGAAGGTGCGGCTATGCAGCTAAAGGCATCTATTATAGCTGCCCTTCCCCAGGCACAGGTGGAGGTTACAAAATGTTTGGGTCTTTGCAGCTACTATGCAGAAAAGGGCGGTATCCTGATCGGATTTGAAAAATTATAAAATCAGGGCGTGTTACAACACGCCCTGATTACAGAGTGTCAAAAAAGCCGCCAACCGTCAAAATGCAGGTTAAGCAAAAGGTTTTTTGAACAGAGCCTTCCCCTCGGGGGGAAGGTGGCAAAAATCTTTGATTTTTGACGGATGAGGGGTAAAAAAGCTTGCTACGCAAGGCATTTTGAC
>JAZRNS010000049.1:0-4662 GCA_045648245.1 Faecousia sp.
CTTTCGGTTTTGTCTCGACAACTCAACCATAACACAGGTCGCCGCTATTCACTATTCTTTTTTTGCGAGAAGTTTTAAACTGTCAGCTTGCTGATTGTTTAAAACTTCTCGCCCTGTAACACATCATTGTACAACCTACAATACAAATGGCTGAAAACACTGGGGGTTTCTTGACTTTGACAGGATTCGTGCTAAAATTACAACTAAAACCACTGTATATTTTCTGGAGGTGATTACATGTTCAGCAAGGGGTTTTCCAAGGGCGGAGAAAAACAGGCAGGAAGCATATTTTCTGTTGTGGCAAAGGTGTGTCTTTCTCTGCTGATCGCCGGAATCATTTTGCTGAATTTGTTCACCCATGTATTTCAGATCGTTCGCTATAACGGCACGGGCATGGAGCCGAATCTGCACAACAAACAGACCCTTGTGATTCACAAGACCCAAAAGGTAGAATCGGGAGATATTATTGCATTCTACTATAATAATCAGGTCTTGGTTCGCAGGGTCATTTGCACCGGTGGCTCCCAGATTATGATTTTTGAAGACGGATCTGTACAGATCGACACTTCCATGCTGGAAGAACCTTATTTAGACCAGCCCTCCATGGGGCAATGCAACATTACCCTGCCTTATTATGTACAAAACGGACATGTATTTGTAATGGGAGATAATCGGGCAGTGGCAATGGACAGCCGCCTGTCAGAGATCGGCACAGTACCGGTAGAACGCATTATTGGAAAAGTAATATTTGCAATCTAACAGAAAGAAGAATGTAGAATGGCAAGAAAAGCGCAAATTCGCCGTTTCTACAATTTAATATGGATTCCGCTTTTGGCGCTGATTTTGGCGTTTTCCGTGCGGGGGAACGGACCACTAACCTCCCTTGCTTTAGAGCAGGAAGTGCGTTGCGGTTTGCCGGAGCATAGCCACAGTGCCCAGTGTTACGCGGGCAGTGTCTTGCTTTGTCAGGAAAAGGCCCATGTCCATAGCGAAAACTGCTTTTTGATGCTCTTAGAGGACAATGACATCAACTGGCTTCTGTGGGCAATGGGAAGCACCCAGGAGAAAAGCTTAGAAGCGGTACTGGACTCTGCATTGGTGCAGGCTATCCACCTCAACGAGGATTTTGCCTCGGAGGCACCGCCCTTGGAGCTGTCTGCCAATGACATTCGGAGCTTGAACCAAACCATTACGGACAACGGCATTTTGCCGGCGGTGGTGCTCAATGAGAATTTGGAAAACGGAACAGTTCTCAATTATACGCCGGGAAATGATGGCGTTTCCACAATGGCGGTAGGAGATTCACCGGTAACCGGCACCAGAGTGATCAACTTCTATATGATGCTCGACGGGAGCATTACCTTTGTAAACAGCACGACTCTGATCGACTCGTCCCCCTATGACTATTGTGCGGCCAGTAATGTGGTAGGCTTTTACAGAACTGCTGCTGTAACAAACCTGCAAACCGGCAGGCTGAACAGCTCCTATCACTTCCGCTACAATACAACAGGCCTTGTTTCCCAAACATCTAATTTTAACACCGATGCCAGATACAATAATTCCAATGTGCGATTTGGCAATACAAGCAATACCCGGTATGCCCTGCTGACCAACAAATCCAATACGCCTATTCGATTCTATACGGTGAAGCTGGATTATTCCCAACTGGGAACCGGGAAAGCACCGGACGTACAATATGTGGAAAGTGGCTGCGCAACCACCCTGAGCCTGTCGTCAAGCTACCGGTGGTATGACAGCGCAGGAGATTTGGTAACGGCTATGCCCAGTACCATCACCGATACCACTACCCTCTATGCCCGCCCGAAGGCCTTTGCGGTGTCCTTTGTGGGCAGCAGCGGCGCAGCAATATTGGATCCCCAAACCCTTACGCCCCAAGGTACAAGCGTGGCCTTCACCCTGCCCAGCCTGCAGGGGACGGATTACGAAGGCTACTACTGGATCGTAAGGGGAAGCGACGGCACAACCTACTATCCCAGTGATGGCACAGCAACCGTAACCATCACCGACGATACGGCATTCCAAGCCATCGCCTCTACATATCCCGTAGTCTTTACAGACGAAACCGGAACGCAAAACACCCAAACAGTACCTTACCGGCAGACCATTTCCTTGCCGACTCTGCCATTGGGCTATTACTGGCGCACACCGGAGGGCACAAAGCTTACCGCAGGTGCCCAATACGGACCGATTACCCAGGCAGTAAGCTTTATAGCTGAGGAAAAGACCATTGCCATCACCTACGATGTAAACTTCCCATGGAACGCCGCAGGCAATGTGGATAGCGTTCCCACGATCTACGGAACAACCCTTTCTACACTAACAGATACAGTTGCCGGCTCAGCGGAAGTGATCACCCGGACACTGACCTCCCGCACAGCCCGGGATGAGATCAGCACCAGCAACAAAGAAAGCATTACCTACTTCTTCCGGGGCTGGACGGTAGAAGGCACAGATGTGCTGATAGCACCGGATGCCATCTTGCTATGGAATCAGCTGGATAGCTACGCCGACGGTGGCGAGGCGGTAACCCTGAAGGGCGTTTGGGAGGACGGCGATCGCTATAACAGCGCAACCTTCTTCGTGCAGTTCAATTCTCAGGCAGTGGACACAGACGGCAACATTACCAGCCGCCCCACCGAAAACTATACACCGGAAATTTTCAACACCCATGTGGGTGGTGTAGACCGAACCTTATCGGATTCGGCTATGATGGAAGCTTATAAAATCGTTGACTCAACATCGGACAACTCCCTGACGGCGGACAGACGGATCCGCGCCCTTTACGGCGAAAAGGCCAATGGTGTTTGGCTTTATGACTTTCCCAAGGACGAGGATGTATTTGCCTACCTGAAAGAGTATTTGGCAAAGAATCCCAGCAAACAGTTAACCGTTGACGGCCAGGCTGTAGACCCTACTGAGCTGGACGATCGCCACTACGCCATTCGCTGGTATGTGTTCAAGCTGGAAGGCAGCACATGGCATATCGACGGCAAGCTGGTTCATAAATTTGGCTCGATCACCGTGGATAAAGAGTTCTACGGCCATGAACAGGCCATTACTCAGGCAGAAAACGGCTTCTACATTTTGGCAGAAAACGGCACAAAGGACGAAAACGGTGTCTTTACACCCTATGCAACCAGCCATAAGGACTTCCGGCAAATTCTGCTGGTTTTGAATGAAGCTACGGCAAATGCCTTGCAAAGCACCTATCCTTATGCAGAATATCATGTGGTAGACACAGAAAATTACATAAACGATAATTTCCAGTGGAAAATCACCGATGTTACCTTGGGTGAGTACTGGCGGGTTACGGAATACCCGGTGGACTTACCCCTCTATTCCTACTATGCAGAGTACTCCATTTACGATACCGACGGCGCTTACTCCGCCATTGCTGAATACGGAACACGGGCGTCGGTGGTTGGTAAAGCCTTCGCTGTGGACGAAGACCCGGATCAGGGTATGCTGGTGGACTTTGCAAACTACTATTATGAAAAAGACTCCATTCTCCTGAAAAAGGAGGATGCCACAACCGGTAACGGCCTTGCAGGTGCGGTATTTGAACTGTGGCAAAACGGTGTAGCCTTGCGATTTAACTATGATGCTACTACCGGAACCTATCACCAAAACCCCAACGGCACCACCACGAAAATTTGCACAGACCAAGGCGGAATGGCCGTCATCACGGACTTTAGCTATCAGCATGGCGACTCCACAGGCGACGGCATACGCGATGGCGACATTACCATTAAAGAAATTCAACCCCCAACCGGTTATGACAAAGCGCCGGATGTGGAGCTGGGCTTGGATGAAAATGGCGATGTGATCATCAAGTCCATGAGCGGCATTGAGGAAGACCAGTGGAAGAAGTACGCTTCTGTTCCGGATAATGAAGTGGCAGTTGTTCGAGATCATGTTTCGGAGTATCTGTCTGTTACGGTGAACAAAGTGTGGAACACCAGCGCACCGGCTGACAATGTGGAAGTGGTGCTGCAGGCAAACGGCATGCATGCCGCGGCAATTTTGCCGGGCATGACGAATGTGCAGGTAAAGCTGAGCGCTTCCAATGTATGGACCTATACATGGACAGACCTGCCCCGTTACGCCAACGGTAAACCCATCACATGGGGCGTGAAGGAAGTGGTGATCGGCGGCATGCCAACTCTCTCCGACGGCGTCAGCTTTGCCAACTGGATCGTTACTTATTCCCCCGGTCAGGGTACAGATACTGATGCAGATGGGGACATTGACCATTGGAACTTTATCGTTACCAACGCCACCCGAAGGCCACAGCTTGTTATTACCAAGGTGGACGCCTTGGGCGGACTGCTGCGCGGTGCAGAATTTATGCTGGAGCAGGTTACGCTGACAAACGGCAGCTTCCAACCGGTGGCTGGCACTGCAGTTACCATGACCACCAACGCCGGCGGTCTGCTGACCTTTGATCAGCTAATGGCAGGCGCTTATTACCGACTGACAGAAACGAAAACGCCTCAGGGGTATTTCGGAAAGGTGGAATCGGTCATTATCACCATAGACGGCGAGGGTGTGATTCAGCAAGTGAATCCCGACGGCTCGTTTGCGGAAGTAGACCACGCCTATGTCAGCTACACAAGACCCTATAACTTGCAGGTCATTAAC
>JAZRNS010000050.1:0-5077 GCA_045648245.1 Faecousia sp.
CGTGGGTCATGTCAGTGCGGTGTGCACCATGACGCTTGATAACGCCCTGATAGCCGTGGCCCTTACTGATGCCGGTGACATCGATCATGTCGCCTGCAGCAAAGGTGTCAGCCTTCACAACGTCGCCGACGTTCATGTCAGCAGCGCCTTCCAGCTTGAACTCCTTCAGGTACTTCTTGGGAGCAACGCCAGCCTTCTTCAGGTGGCCTGCTTCGGGCTTGCTGAGCTTCTTCTCGGCGACATCGCCAAAGCCCACCTGGACAGCTGTGTAGCCGTCGGTTTCCTTGGTCTTCTTCTGAGTGACCACGCAGGGGCCTGCTTCCACAACGGTAACAGGGATCACCTTGCCGGTCTCATCGAAGATCTGGGTCATGCCCACTTTCTTGCCGATGATTGCTTTTTGCATTTTTGGTTTTCTCCTTTTTTAGGTTATTGGTTGACGAAGGCATTGGGTCCTCCTGCCAACATGACCCGTCGCCCGATGCTTTTCAGTGCGGGCAGCGGTGAATCCTTATATTATAATGTATAAGGATTACAGCTTTATCTCAATTTCAACACCAGCGGGAAGATCCAGGCTCATCAGAGCCTCGACGGTCTTCTGGTTGGGGTTGAGAATATCGATCAGTCTCTTGTGGGTTCTGCGCTCGAACTGCTCACGGCTATCCTTGTACTTGTGGACAGCGCGAAGGATGGTAACGACTTCCTTCTTGGTGGGCAGCGGGATGGGGCCGGAGACGGAAGCGCCGTTGCGCTTTGCGGTCTCTACGATCTTTGCCGCGCTGGAGTCGATCAGCTGATGATCATAAGCCTTCAGCCGGATGCGGATCATTTCCTGGTTTGCCATGTTTGTGTTTCCTCCTTGATTTTCGTACTCAGTTTTCGTGGTGTCTGGGTACGGTGAATTGCCGTCCACGCCGTCGTGCGTATCATTCCGAGCCAAGAAAAATGGCCGACACAAGGCCGACCTTCCCCTGCCGCAGCGATATACGCAGCCTAAACAGAGCAATTCAGCCGCCCGATGACCGGACATACTCCGCAGAAGTTACCGCCTTTTCGGCGCAATCTCCTGCATCATCGCAGTGCGCACGCAGACTTCGCCTACACGCGCTCGATTATGATACCACCGTTTTTGCCGTTTGTCAAGCATTATTTTTATTAAATTTCACATTCATACATTATTAAATTAAATGCATATCTTGCCGCCAACCCTCCCGATTATGGGTATCGGGATGTGGACAACATTTTAGATATGCTCTATAACTTCTATTCTGAAAACAATCCTATAGACAGCATAGCTATACGCAAAAATTATCAAGCGCTGGATAGCTTTCTTAACCGTTTCACTTTATCTCAATACGACCAAGTGCTGGACATTCTCTGCGATCTTTGTTTGCAGCACGAAGAACAAGCGTTTCGCGCTGGTATCCTGATTGGTCTGCGCTTATTCGTTGAATTAGATTCACTATAAAATTGGGAGGCGGAACACCTCCCCTACGATATAACTGTCAATTATCAATTACGGAACGGCACGCAGGCCGTTCCCTACAGGTGCGCCATCGTACCTGATCGTAGGGGCGGCAATCTGCCGCCCGCGCAAGTTATCGATATAGGAGCACCTTTTCGGGACGATGTGGGCATCGTCTCCTACCAAATAATTATCCATTGTCCATTGTCTATTGTCAATTAAATAAGGGCGTGTTTGAAACACGCCCTTGTTTTATATCATCCTTTATATTTCGGCTCGCAGGTCAGGTTCACGCCCAGGCGCTTAAAGGTCTTTTCATCCACCGGGGACAGTATCACCGTAGAATGCACTTCACAGCCCCGAAGCTTGGAAAGCTGCTCCATAGCCAGCTCCGCCTGAGAATCGGTAGCCGCACAAATAGACAGCGCGATCAGAACCTCATCGGTGTGCAGACGGGGATTGCGGTTGCCTAAGTGATCTACCTTCAGGTGCTGAATGGGATTGATGACCTCCGGAGCGATCAGGTGGACACTGTCCTCCATGCCCGCCAGTTTTTTCAGGGCATTGAGCATCAGCGCTGCACTTGCGCCCAGAAGATTGGAGGTTTTGCCGGTTACGATCTGCCCGTCAGGCAGTTGTATAGCCGCGGCAGGCCGACCTGTTTGGGCTTCCTTCTCCAATGCCGGTGCAACTACCGCCCGCTGGTCGGCTGTAACCCCAGCCTTTTTCATCAAAAACTCCAGCTTATAGATCTGGCTATCCTCTGCCTTGCCCTGCTTTTGATCGCACAATGCACAGTAATAGCGGCGCAGTATCTCCTGCCGGGAGGCTTCACAGCAAGCTTCATCATCTACTACGCAGTTGCCAACCATGTTTACGCCCATATCCGTAGGGGACTTGTAGGGACATTCGCCCAGAATACGCTCGAACATGGCAACCAGCACAGGAAATGCTTCCACATCCCGGTTATAGTTGACTGTGGTTTTCCCGTAAGCTTCCAAATGGAAGGGATCGATCATATTTACATCGCTTAAATCTGCCGTCGCTGCCTCATAAGCCAGATTCACCGGATGGTTCAGAGGCAGATTCCAAACCGGGAAGGTCTCGAACTTGGCATAGCCTGCCTTGATGCCCCGCTTATGCTCATGGTAAAGCTGGCTCAGGCAGGTTGCCAGCTTGCCGCTGCCGGGGCCGGGTGCCGTAACCACCACCAGTTCCCGGGTGGTTTCGATATACTCGTTCTTGCCGTAGCCTGCATCGGACACAATATGGGAGATATTGGCAGGGTATCCTTCAATGGCATAATGATGGTACACCTTCACACCCATTGTCTCCAAGCGGGACTGAAATGCCTTCGCCAAAGTCTGATCGTTAAACCGGGTCAGCACCACACTGGATACATACAGACCAAAGCCCCGGAAAATATCGATCAGGCGGATCACATCCCGATCGTAGGTAATACCCAGATCGCCCCGGATCTTATTTTTCTCAATGTCATCAGCGCTGATGGCAATGACCACTTCCACCTGATCCTTGATCTGTAAAAGCATCTGCAGCTTACTGTCCGGACGGAAGCCGGGCAGCACACGGGATGCGTGGTAATCATCATACAGCTTGCCGCCAAACTCCAGATAGAGCTTGCCGCCGAACTGGGCAATCCGCTCCTGAATGTGGGCAGATTGCATTTGGATATATTTATCGTTATCAAAACCTATCTTCATTTCAAAACGCCTCTTTCTCTCGGGCATCTATTTTTCAATACATTGTTTATTGTATAAGAAAACAACAAAAAATACAAGTCCAAATAACAGATAAATTTCAGTTTGTCGGCGTGTTCCCCAAACACATCAATACCCCGTAGGGGCCGACCTATGGTCGCCCGCGGGCGGTCGCAGACCGCCCCTACACCCCGATAAACAGAAATTTGACAAAAAGTAGGAGATGTCCGCATGGACACCTCCTGCTTGGGTTTTAGGTTGAAAGCATGATCTTAATGATCTCTGTGTCTGTTTTCCGCATACCCTCACTTGCCACCTGGCTGACATTGCGGATGGTATTTTCCACGCCCTTGGTAACGATGCCGTCGCCACTCATAAACTGGCTGCCCTGCCGGAACATCTCCATGCCCAAAAGGCCGGCCTCCACAGAAGATGCGATCTTCGCTGCACAGCTTGCCTTTGCACCGTCGCAAATCACACCGGAGTTGATTGCCAGCGCATTGACAACCGTATGGGCAATTTCCCGATACTTACCGCCATACAGATACATAATACCGGCAGCCGCACCGCAGCCGGCGCTGGTTGCACCGCAATAGGCAGACAGGGGGCCGATACCGGTTTTTAAATGAATGGTTACCAGATTGGATACCGCCAACGCACGGTATAAAAGCTCTGCATCAGCGCCCATGTCCTGAGCAAAGACAATTACCGGCACAGAGGCGGTAATGCCCTGATTTCCGGAGCCGGAGTTGATGACAACCGGCTTTTCACAGCCATTCATACGGGCATCAGAGGCGGCTGCCGCCCATGCCTTTGCCATGGTAACCGTATCCTTTCCTCTGGTCTTCAGCAAAACCTGACCAATGCGGGCGCCGTAGGGACGGGTCAGCCCCTCCCGGGCAATGTCCATATTGCAGCGGATCTGCATATCCAGCAATTCCTTCACATCTGCAATATTCAACGAATCTGCAAAGGTGATGATGTCTTCGATGGACAAAAGACTCTTATCTCCATCGTCCTGCTGGGCTGCAGCTATTTCCTTTTCAAAGGCTGGCTTGCCGTCCTTCTCCACGCGCACCACATTGGTGTGATCGCCGGCAATGCGGCACAGGCTGCGATGGCTGCCAACACTTAAGGAAATGCAAATATCAAATAGCTCACCGCTGTCCGACTCCACAACCGTAAACTGCGCCTGCTTTAAATACTGGGCAATCTCTTTTTTCTGTTCATCTGTTACTTCCGAAATAACCAGCAGCTTCTTTTCCGGCTGACCTGCCACAATGCCTGCAGCCGCGGCAGCTTCCAAACCGTGCAGACCGTCGGTGTTCGGCACGATCACACTTTTTACATTTTTAATAATGTTGCTGCTGACGGAAATATGTACTATTTCCGGTCGTGCAGGCAGCTCCCCCGCCGCCATTGCTGCTGCATACGCCACAGCAATGGGTTCTGTGCAACCCATTGCGGGCACAAGCTCCTGCTCTAAAATCCGGATATATGCACTATATAGCTTTGCGTCCATAAGATGACACCGCCCTTTTGATCTTTTGTTACAGTATATCACACTTTTACACAAAATCCAGTATAAATTTACCCCAGAGGTTCTTCCTCTGCAGTAACACTTTATCCAGCTTGCTGTAATCGTGCGTAAGCATCCTGGTGAGCTTTGTGAAATGTATCGTGCATATAGGGTTCGCCGGCAGTCTTATAAGGGTGCCCATGTCATAAGAAACGGTGCTGTTGCCCTTAGGCAACAGCACCTCAGAGTGTCAAAAAAGCCGCCAACCGTCAAAATGCAGGTTAAGCAAAAGGTTTTTTGAACAGAGCCTTCCCCTCGGGGGGAAGGTGGCAAAAATCTTTGATTTTTGACGGATGAGGGGTAAAAAAGCTTGCT
>JAZRNS010000051.1:0-5031 GCA_045648245.1 Faecousia sp.
CGCACTTGGCTTTGGCGCCAATTCCACCGGTTTGGGTAACACCTTGCAAAAGTCGGTTCATAATATCTGCCGTCAGGGCGGATATCACTTGCCTTGTTTCGCTTGGGCGGGTGTATTGGATATTGCCGGCAGAATCTGCGATCCGGGCAACTGTTTTAGGCGGCGTATATTTGCCGCCACTGGCAAATATTTCATAGTAGCCAGCCATATCCACAGGGGTAATACCTTCCACCAAGTAGCCCAAAGCAAGGGGAGCAGATGCGGACACATCGCCTTCTTTCAGTGGCATTTCCAGCTTATCCTGCAAGAATTTTACGGATTCTGTAAAACCTACATCTGTAAGAATCTTCACTGCAACGGTATTGAGAGAATTGCAGGTTGCATCATATACCGTTACCTTCTCCCCGGAATAGGTGCCTGACAGATTCGCCGGCCAATCCAGCAAATTTCCGTCGTTATCTGCTATCTGTTCACAGGGCGTATCTTCATAAAAGCTCGTCCAACGGATCTTCCCTGCCTCCAACGCCGGCGTATACACACTCAGTGGGCTTAGGGCACTGTAGGGCGCAAAGGTCTTGGATGCATAATTGGTATTTTCGCCCTCCGGATTTGCGCTGTAAACTGCCAGCAGATTTCCTTGCAGGTCTGTAATAGCACTGGCGGTATTTACCGATGCCACATGACCGGCTTTTTGCAAAGCATAAAAGGCTTGGGCATCAAAGTTAGTATAAATGGTATATCCACCGGAGAACAGCGGCTCAAAGGTGAAGGTATTGGGCTGTGCGGTAAGCGCCAAGTCATTAAAGGCTTCTGCAAGCACCAGCTCCAGATATGCCCAGTATTCTTTTTCGTAAATATCCGAAACATCATCAGCCTGCAATATTACATTTTGCTGACTGTCCAAAATCGTCAAAACCGTTTTGCTGTCGGTAGACTGCTCCGGTTCCGGCTGTTCCGGTTTTGGCTGCAAGAAATAAAATATCAGCGTGCCTGCCAGAAGGATTCCCAAAAAGGAGAATATGCTGATTTTTAAGTATTGTTTCATCCTGCCCCTCCTAACTGATCGATATAAGCCTGCAGCGCGTCCGGAAGTTCTGTAATGGGCTGATCTGCGATCATAGAACCCAATTTACTCAGCCTGTTGCGATTTTCTTCCAAAAGCTTTTGCGTTGCGATCAACTCTTTTTTGCAGATCTTTATGCTATTTTGATCACCCATCTGCTGATATAAGGCGATGCCATTGATCAGCATTTGGCAATATTCTTCATATTCCGCATAAGCAAAGGGCTTTTGGACAAAAACCTGCTGCTTATATTGGATCAATGCGGAAAAATCGCCTTTGCTATAGCTGTATTTTGCTTTTGCGCTATAGGGGGCAAAATGGGTGGTATTTTGTTCCAGTATTGCATCTGCCAATTCATTTGCCTGGGTCAAATCCTCTGTTTGGGAAAGGATCTTCAGTTTATTTTGGGTATTATAGGGATACAACCTGTCAGAAAGAGCAGTTTGACCCATATGGGACAGCATCAACGCTGCGCCAATATAAATACTGATCACTGCCAGCAGGACAAATGCACCTGATGCTATGCCGATCTTTTTCACAACGATGGGCTTTTTTCCTGTATTTTCCCATAGCAGCAAAATCAGCAGCAAGCTAACTCCAATAAATTGCAGATCAAAATCGAACAAGCTATGCAGACACAATGCGCCAACAAGGATCTTATCTGCAACCGGAATATGCTTTTTACAAAGCCATACGATCACAGTTCCAATTAGCAAACCGCCGGGGATCAATCCCACATCCAAAACAAACTGCATAAAATCATTGTGAATGAACATCACATCATATACGCCGGTTTGGATGCTGTTTTGAATGTAATAATAGCCCATATAGCCCATGCCAAAGGGATATTTCAAAAGCAGCGGCAAGGCATCCTGCACATAGAGCAATCTGCCCACAAAGGTACTTTCAGAAAAGGAAATCTGCAAATAGCGCTGTGCAACAGGGTTTCCGCTCAGGGCAAGGGCTACCGCAAGAACACAAACTGTGCCCAGTATACCTGCCATGGCATATTTTACGGTCTTTGAACCCATGACAAAAATCATGCCTGCATTTGCCACAAGGAATATGACAAAGGCTGTACGGCTACCGGTATACAAAATACCGCCCACCAACACAAACAGCGCCAGCCAATCCCAAAGCTTTTTGTTTTCCTTTTTGAGCAAGAGCAGTTCACTTACCAGCAGAAAAATTGCAAATGTATTCGGATACTGAAAAAAGCCCCCCAAACGGTCCGCAACGGAAAACAAGCTCCGCAAGCCGGGGATATGCATACCGGCAACAGAAATGGCTGTCATAACACAGGCAAGGTAAGGCAACGCCGCCAGCACAGCGGGCTTTCCTTGTTCCTGATGCAAACAAAGTAAGTAAAGTACAAGGGGCAAAAATTTTAAAAATCCCACAAAAGCCATGCCGGAGTCGATTGCCCACAGACAGGTAAGACCATAAAACAGGCACAGCACGGAAACTGCCAATGTCAGCAAGCTTTTCTGAATTTGCAGCTTACCTGTTTTAGATACGCGCAGGAGCAGATATATGCACATTACTGCAGAAAGTGCGCAGGATATATATTCATGGAATCCGCCAAAGAGCAAGAGCGCCGACATCAGGAAACCATCCGTCCATTTCATTTTCCGAAAGCGCCCGGTTGTCATTGTCTTTCCCCCTTCTTCGCGTATATTCGGTAAATTGTTATATCTACATACATTTTACCTCTGTTGTAAGAAAAAGACAAGTAACAATCAGGTAACATTTATAAAAACCACCAAAGAAATGCGGCATGCCGCCCTTCTTTGGTGGTAAATCCTATTATTTTCTGCAGTACAGGCACATTTCATAGGCCACGCCGTTTTCCTCGCCGGATTGGAGCACCTGTTCCAGCTTCCAATCGGGATCTTCGTCCAAGTTGGGGAAATAGGTATCTGACTGGGGTGTTACATGGACCTTGGTTACATAGGCCGTATCGCACATAGGGAGCATTTGCCGGTAAATACTTCCGCCGCCAATAACCATGGCCCTGCCTGCCTTTTCGGCAAGCTTTGCCGCCTCCTCAGGACTTGCACAAACGGTAAAGCCGGGAAATTCCCCGCCCTGTCTGGTCAGCAGCACATTTTCCCTGCCGGGCAGCGGTTGCTGACCGGGAAAATCCTCCACGGTCCTTCTGCCAACGATCACCATAGCGCCCTTTGTGGTCTGACGGAAGAACTTCCGGTCAGCACTCAGGGCAATGGGCTGAGTTCCGTTTTTACCGATCCCCCAGTCGTCATACACAGCAACGATCAACTCCATAGCCGTTCCTCAGATCGCCATGGGGATCTCAAAGTCAAAGGGATGGAACTGGTAGTCCTCCACCTTGAAGCTATCCTTGGTGAAGTCATAAAAGTTGGTTACATTGGGGTCAAGGGTAACCTTCGGTGCAGCAAAGCCTTCGTTCTGCAGCATTGCCTTCACCGCAGGAATATGCCGATCGTAAATATGGCAGTCGGCAATTACATGAACCAGCTCACCGGCCTCCAGACCGGACACCTGTGCAATCATCATCAGCAGCATGGCATACTGGCAAACATTCCAGTTGTTGGCTGTGAGCATATCCTGACTGCGCTGATTCAAAATGCCGTTGAGGGTATTGCCGGAGACATTAAAGGTCATGGAATAGGCGCAGGGATACAGGTTCATTTCGTGCAGGTCTTCAAAAGTATAGATATTGGTCATGATCCGGCGGGATGCAGGATTGTTCTTCAAATCGTACAGAACCCGGTCCACCTGATCGAACATGCCCTCTTTATACTGGTGCTTAATGCCCAACTGGTAGCCGTATGCGTTAGCGATGGTGCCGTCCTCTCCTGCCCATTCGTCCCAAACATGGCTGCCCAGATCTTCAATGCGGTTGGACTTCTTCTGCCAGATCCACAGCAACTCATCCAATGCAGACTTCCAATAGGTGCGCCGCAGGGTCATAATGGGAAATTCTTCCTTCAGGTTATAGCGGTTTACAACACCAAATTTTTTCACAGTATGGGCCGGTGTGCCGTCTGCCCAGCGGGGGCGGACTTCCAGCTCTGTGTCGTAAAAGCCGTTTTCCAAAATATCCAGGCACGTTGCCCGGTATAGTTCGTCTGCTCTGCTCATAATAGGCCTCCCGATTGGTATTTTTCTCATTGTATCACAAGGCTTTGGAAAATTCCACATTTTTTTATAACTGCAATACAGTTTTTCCCAAAAAATGACCAGCGCCCTTTTCGGTGCTGGTCAAAAGATATTTTACACGCTCCAAAGCAGGCTTTCCATTTGTATTAGCTGCTGTGCAGAAACAGCCTCTGCCCCCATTTGGATCAATTCCTGCGCCGCAGATGTGCCGTCGTCAAAGCAATAGACACAGCTCCAGCCATAACGGAGGTTTTTTGCAGTGCCGTCCCATGTGCCGCCCTTACCTAAAGTAGCCTGAGCAACAAAAACCCGGTCTGCAAGGCAATGGATAATGTGATTGCGGCTCAAGGCTCTATGTGTAGAAAAATTACTATTAAAGCCGTCCTCAGAAAGATACAGCACATTGCGGGTCAGGGGGCATTTTTGCAAACAGTCCGCCACTACACTGATCACCTGACCGCCTGCTTCCAGACAGGCTTCCTGGGCTGTTCGGTCGGCACCTCTTGCATTGCCGGAGACCAGCACAAAGCCTTGTCTTGCTGCCATTTTACCAACCGCAGCAGCAAATGCAAGGTTTTCGTCCCGCAGCTCCCGACTTCCAACCAAGGCTATGGCCGGTCTTTCCAGCAGCGCCGGATCACCCTTTATCCAAAGGCTTCCGGGACAATCTGCACCCAATCGCAGGCGCAGTCTTGCGGGGTAGTTTTCGCTGAGCCTTGTTATGCACCGGCAGTCCATTTTTTCGCCCTGCCCCAAATAGCTGCTAAGCTGTTCCTCATCTGACAGCAGAGACACAATTCGCTCAGCCATTTCCTGGGTATAAT
>JAZRNS010000052.1:0-12058 GCA_045648245.1 Faecousia sp.
TAAATCAATTTGTCTATCGGATTATTTGGTATACTTTAAGCGTTTCTTTACTTTCTACGAGGGCGAATTTATACTTTTACTACTTCTCTTACAGAAAAAAGGCGCGTTGCAAAATTATGCAACGCGCCCTAAAATCAGGCAATTGTCTACATCCTGTGGATGTAGGGGCGGTCATTGACCGCCCGCGGGCGATTAATAATCGCCCCTACAGATTCTAACAGAGATTTTGCGCATTTTGCAACGCGCCTTTTTTCAACTAAGTTTGTCCTTGTGGGCAAGTGAAGTTACTGCGTAGTGAAGTTTCGCCTTGCGGCGAAGTGGGCAAACTTAACTTCACTTTGTGCGAAAGCACAAAACTTCACTAGGGCGAAAGCCATAACTTCACATCAGCTCTGCCGATACTTCACGGAACCTCCCTTGCACCTCAACCGCTTTTGCGCTACAACGCCAGTTTTTTTGGAATTGCTTTGCCGTCCAATTACCGCAGCAAAAAGCCTATGCTGTAGATGGCAACCAGGTGGACGGGATAGTAGATGTAAAAGAAGTACTTCATTTTCCATGCACCCCGTTGTCCATTATATAGCGCCAGCAGCGTCAATGCAGGCAGCGCCCATATCTGGATGCCGCCCATCCAAACCGCCATGGCCAACAGCATTACAGCCCCGCAGCACAGCTTTTGCAGCCTTCCTTTTCCTAAATAGACTACCACCGGCAGCATCACACCGAAAAATCCGTAATTCACACGGAAATCTGTATGGGGCAACAGACCCGGCAGCACTTCTGTGATAAAAAGCACCAAACCCATGGCGCAGGCAACCAATATCCATGTGCCTGTGCATTTCTTTTCCAACCCATATTTCAGCAAGGCGATCAGTGCCACAGACAGGGAAAAGGTTACCAAAATGCATTGATACAGTGAGCCCAGTACTCCAAAATATACGATTTGGCACAGGGATGCAACCGCTGCCAGCATGCCCAGATACCGAGCCATATTTCTTGTATGTACACAACCTTCTGCAATCATGAAGGCGTAGATCGGCAGTGCCAATCTGCCGATTATGCGAAACAGGATCTGCTGGGGGAAAAGTACTACGCCCATGTGGTCAACGGTCATAGCGATCAGGGCAATAAGCTTTAGTTGATTGCCGTTGAGTCCTTTTTTTGTCATTTGTGCCTCCGTAAATAAGCACAAGTTCATGTGCTTGTCGCTTTTGCATTAAAAGATACCCTGGTTATACTTTTTCATTGCGGAAAAAGCAATCGCTGAGCCGGTGATCAGGCCTGCAAACATGATAGCCATGCCGACCCATGTGATCCATTCCATCTCCAGATAGAAGGAGATCATGGAAATAATACCGTTTATAATAATAGAAATGCCAATAAGGATCATGCCCAGACCCACTTGCTTGCCGAAGGGGAGCTTGTCCTCCTCTTTCACCCGCTTACGGTGATAGGAATGGAGAGAATCGATATTGCCTTTGCGGTTAGAAATGCCGATGGCGATCACAATAGCACCAACAATAATCGGCGAAAGAAATCCAATGATCATGAAAGTCTCCTTTTTATTTTTATTATAGCACATTCCTCTGTTTTTGCGCAAGTGTGGGCGATGTTGCACTTTTTACTGCAGTATGGTAAACGCCGGTGCCATTGCTATGTGCACCTTGATCAAAGGGGAAACCTATGTCCAAAAGTTTGAACGGCTGTTGGCGCTTGCCCGGGCGATTTCCGGCAATCCTGAGCTGTGTGTGGACGAGCAGGTGTATTTGTCTGAAAAGGCCACCGGCAGCAAAAACAGAGCCTTGGCTTATATGATGAAGGCATACGGCATGATTCATGAGGATGTGGAAGAAATTTTAAATTGCTCCGCCTTTCCTTTGCAAAACAGGGCATTGTGCTTAAAAAGAGATTTGAGAAAAACAAAGGATTTGGGCATTTTTGGAAGCAAGATATCAAAAATCAAAAGAAAATTTTCCTACACAATCAAATGATTTAAGGAATCCTAGTGAAAATTGATTTATACTTATATTAGCGTGGCGTAAAATCGCTATCACCAGCGAAATGATTGTATTTATCAGGAGGAAAGAGTCATGGAAAGACAAGGCAAGAAAGTAGTAAATCTGGAGGTTCGTATTTTTGACGAGCGTAAGGAAATGGGTAAGGCTGCTGCTGAGGATGCTGCAAAGCGCATCAACGCAATCATTGCCGAAAAGGGCGAGGCAAATCTGGTGTTTGCAGCGGCTCCCTCTCAGGACGATGTTTTGGAGCATCTGCTGAAGCAGGACATTGACTGGACCAAGGTTCGGGGCTTCCATCAGGACGAGTATGTGGGCATCGACGCAAGTGAGCCTGCAGGCTTCGGCAACTTCCTGCGCAGAGCGATTTTTGACAAGGTTCCCTTCAAGGAGCTGCACTATCTGCTGTGTGCTGCCGATGAGGCAGAGGCAAAGTGCGAGTCTTACACCGAGCTTTTGAAGAAGTATCCCATTGACCTGATCTTCCTGGGCATTGGCGAGAACGGCCACTTGGCATTTAACGATCCTGCGGTTGCAGATTTTAACGACCCCAAGATGGTCAAGATCGTTGAGCTGGACGATGTTTGTCGCCAGCAGCAGGTGAACGACGGCTGCTTCCCCAATCTGGACGCAGTGCCGAAGAATGCAATGACTATGACCATGTCTTTGATCATGAGCATTCCCCAGGCAATTTGTGTAGTTCCCACCATTCGCAAGGCTGATGCCGTTCACAATGCGATCTACGGTGAAGTTACCACTGCTTGCCCTGCAAGTGTACTGCGCAACCACCCCAGTGCAACACTGTATTTGGATGCTGACAGCGCATCTAAGCTGTAATTTTGTAAAATAATAGGAGGAAGTGTGTATGTACCGTAAGACTGCAGACGAAATTATGCAGATCGATCCGGAAGTGGCGATCATTTCCGTAGGCTCCTTGGAACAGCATGGACCCCACCTGCCGGTGATGACCGACTGGGCCATTGCAACAGAGCTGGGTAACCGGATTGCTGAGAAAATGAATGCCTTTTTGGTACCTGCCCTTCCTGTTTCCACCTGTCGGGAGCAAATGGGCAAGAAGGGTTCTGTATGGATGGAGCCAACCACCTTCTATCAGATGATGACGGATATGATCATGAGCCTGAAGCTGCAGGGCTTTAAGAAGGTGGGTATTATTCAGTGCCATGGCGGCATCTTCATTATGACTCCGCTGATCCGGGACCTGAACGCCCGGCACAATCCGGACCTGATGGTGGCTTTGGCAGACATCACCGGTATTAGCGCAAGACTTTATGGTGAGGGCATTGCCGAGACCAACACGGAGCTTCATGCCGGTGAGGCAGAAACCTCCCAAATGCTGGCGATTGCACCGGAGACTGTTCATATGGACAAGGCAGTGGATTTTGTTCCCACGGTCCCCCGTCCCTACTTAAACTATGGTAGCATTTACCGCGCAACACCCACCGGTGTATGGGGCGAGGCTACTAAGGGCACAGCGGAAAAGGGCGAACGGATGCTGGAGCGCATGTCCGAAATGGCAGTGGAAGAGCTTAGCAAAGCCTTTGCATATATGGAAGCAAAAGAAAAGTTTAACTATAGTTATTTCTAAAAGGAGGAAGAATCAAAATGGAAAAATTGAGAGTTCTGCTGGTCGGCGCAGCCTTTTCTGCCGACCTTCATTCCGACGGCTACAGCCGTATTCTAGATAAGGTGCAGATCGTTGGTATCTGCGACAAGGACCTGAGCCGCATCGAGGCACTGGCAAACCGCTACGGCTTCACCGGCTACACCCCCTACGACGATTACAACACCGCCATTGAGCAGTGCGAGTGCGATTTGGTGGACATTTGCATGCCCAACTTCCTGCACCACGATGTTGCCATCAAGGCTATGAACGCAGGCCGTGATATCATCTGCGAGAAGCCTCTGGCTACTACCGTTGAGGATGCACAGGATATGGTGGATACTGCAAACCGTCTCGGCAAGCATATCTACTATGCAGAAGATTGGCTGTTTGCACCTGCTTTCCGGAAGGCTATGGAGATCATTAACTCCGGCAAGGTGGGCAAGCCCCTGTATGTCCGCGCCCGTGAGAGCCACTGCGGTTCCCACAGCCCCTTCGCCCAGTCCATTAAGTACTGCGGCGGCGGTTGCATGGTGCATCTGGGTGTTCACCCCATTTCCTTTATGCTGGCCATGAAGGACAACAAGTGGAGCGAGCTAACAGCTATGACTTCCGGCGGCGGTGAGAACAACATGGTCCATCAGAAGATGGAAGGTGAGGACTGGGCAGGCGCATTCATGCGTTTTGCAGACGGCACCTACGCAACCTTGGAAGCTAACTATGTAACCATCGGCGGTATGGAAGATGTTTTGGACATCTACTGCGAGGAAGGCTGTGTCCATGTGGACCTGAGCTTCTCCGGTCCTGTGAAGGTGTTCTCTATCCCCGGCCTGGACTACACTGTAGAAAAGGCAGAGATCACCACCGGCTGGTCCACTCCCGCAGTTGACGAGAAGTACAATCTGGGCTACTGCGGCGAGATCAACCACTTTGTTGAGTGCGCCAAGGCTGGCGTAGATGCACAGGTTGGTCTGCGTGGCGTAGACGGTTTGGAGACCCTGAAGGTTATTAACCTGATCTATAAGTCTGCTAAGGAAGGCATTCATGTAAAGAACGACGCATTGGAGGCGTAAATTATGAAAAAGACACTGCCCGATATTCAAATTCCTGTAACCATCGGCGGCGTTACCTTCAAAAATCCCTTCTATGTAGCATCCGGACCGACTACCAAGAATGTCCGGCAGCTGCTGGAAATTGAGCGCACCGGTTGGGCGGCTGCCAGCATTAAGCTGAGCATCGACCCTGCGCCCTATATCAACCGCAAGCCCCGCTACGGCATCTTTAAAGACCGGGATGCGCTGGCATTTACCACCGAAAAGCGCCTGACCTTTGCAGAAGGTTTGAAGCTGATCCGGGATGCAAAGCCCCTGCTTACCGACCTGAAGCTGATGGCGAACATGACCTATGCAGGCGACGACGGTGTTGCCGGTTGGGTTAATATGGCGGTTGAGTTTGAGAAGGCTGGCGCAGACATTATTGAGCTGAACATGTGCTGCCCCAATATGTCTTATAACCTGGAGCTGACAAGCGGCGGCACCCAGATTGCTTCCAAGCAGACCGGTGCCAGCATGGGTCAAAACGCCAACGTTGCCGCCGAGATCGTAGCGGCTGTGAAGAAAGCCATCAACATTCCCCTGTTCGTCAAGCTGACCCCTGAGGGCGGCAAGATCGCACAGGTGGCAAAGAGCCTGTATGCAGCCGGCGCGGATGCAGTTGGCGGTACCGGCAACCGCATGGGTATTCCTCCCATCAATTTGGACAACCCCGAGCGGGCATTCTATCACCTGCAGGACGAGGTCAGCATGAGCTGCTACTGCTCTACCTGGCTGAAGCCCCTTGCACAGCGTGATACATACGAAATGCGGAAGGTCTGCGGCAAAGAGCCTCCCATCATGGCTTGCGGCGGCATCACCAACTGGCGGGATGCGGTGGAAATGGTCATGTGCGGCGGTAACCTGGTTGGTGTTTGTGCAGAGACTCTGATCTCCGGCTACGACATCGTTCGCCCCATGATCCAGGGTATGCACGATTATATGCAGGCCCACAACTACAAGTCTTTGGATGATTTCCGCAGCATTTTGGTGGACGAAGTGAAGACTGCCAACGATGTAACCCTGTACGCAGGTTATGCCAAGATCAAAGAGCCCAACCTGTCTGCCCCCTGTAAGAGCAGCTGTCCCCATCATGTACCGGTTCAGGCATATGTGCAGAAGATCGCCAAGGGCGAGTACAAGGAAGCCTTTGACCTGATCACCGGCAAGAACGCCCTGCAAAATCTGTGCGCTTTGGTTTGTACCCATCCCTGTGAGGATGCTTGTATCCGTGGCAGCATCGATGCACCTGTGAAGATCCGTCAGCTCAAGCGCTTTGTGCTGGAGTACGGTAAGGAACAGGGCTGGAAGCCCGCTTGGGCAAAGGCAGAACCCAACGGCCACAAGGTGGCAGTGATCGGCGCAGGTCCTTGCGGACTGAGCTGTGCGGCAGAATTGGTGAAGGCCGGTTATGCCGTTACTGTATTTGAAAAGGAAGCCACTGCCGGCGGCGCTCTGCGTTACGGCATCCCCGGTTATGCAGGTCATTTGGATGTGCTGAATGAGGAAGTGGAAAACCTGAAGGCCTGCGGCATTGAATTTAAGTTTAATACAAACATTTCTAACGCAGACGAATTGAAGGCACAGGGCTATGAGAAGGTATTTGCAGCCGTTGGCGCAAATAAGATCGCTTATTCCGTTTGGGAAGGTCAGGACGCACAGCAGTTCCTGTATCAGGTAAACTGTGGCGAAAAGGTTGCAGTTGCTGAGCGTGTGGCTGTGATCGGTGGCGGCTTTGCTGCTATGGATGCTGCCCGCTGCGCCGTTCGTTTGGGTGCAAAGAATGTAACCGTCCTGAATCCTGCGGGCTTCTCCCAGCGCAGCGGCGAAGCAGAAATGCTGAATGCTGCCAAGGAAGAGGGCGTTGTGGCTCTGGACAAGGTGGTTATAGACGAGGTAACTGCTAATGCAATCCGCTTTACGAAGGACGGCGCACAGATGACCCTTTCCTGCGATCAGGTCATTGTGGAAAACGAGTATGTAACCGAACTGCCCGCAGGCGATGTAATGATGACAAGCGAGAAGATCCGCAATGTGATCTCCGCCATCTCTGCCGGTAAGAATGCTGCTGCCGCCATGGATGCTGCCATTCGCGGTGAGGGCGCTACCGTTGCGGGCATCGGTTCTGTGAAGACCGTCAACGCAGAAAAAGTCCGTCAGCGCACGGGCTACCTGAAGCGGGATATAAATCCTGTGAAGCTCAATAAGAGCGCAGAGGAACGGAAGGCTGACTTTGAAAGCTATAGCCGTGTGCTCACTGAGGAAGAGGCACTGAAGGAAGCTTCCCGCTGCCTGAATTGCGGCTGCGGCGAGGGCTGCCAGCTGTGCAAGACCATCTGTACAGACTTTGCACCCGAGGTTGCAGATGTAGACACCATGCATATCCGCAAGGAAGAATGTGTAGCTTGCGGTATGTGCTTCAACCGTTGCCCCAACGGTAATATTGAAATGGTAAACCTAGGCTATACAGTATAAGGAGGAACTGAAAAATGTACAATGTAAGTTTTGACATTAGCGGTCAGGTAGCCGTGATCACCGGTGCAGGCGGTATCATCTGCGGCACCATGGCTAAGGAAATGGCAAAGAAGGGCGCAAAGATCGCACTTTTGGACCTGTTTGTGGAAAGCGCACAGAAGATCGCTGACGAGATCAATGCTGCTGGCGGCGAAGCAATCGCTGTAAAGGCAAATGTGCTGGAGCGCGAGAGCCTGGAAGCTGCCCGGGACGAGGTTATCGCACACTTCGGCCACATTGATATTCTGATCAACGGCGCAGGCGGCAACAAGCCGCAGGCTACTGTTACCCCCGACCGTGATTTCTTCAATCTGGATATGGCCGCTTTTAAGTGGGTCTTTGACCTGAATGTTACCGGCGCTGTTCTGACCACCATGGTCTTTGGCGAGCTGCTGGCTAAGCAGGGCTACGGCAATGTTATCAACATCGCCTCCATGTCCAGCTACCACCCCCTGACAAACACCGCTGCATACTGCGGTGCTAAGGCTGCTGTTGCCAACTTCACCGAGTGGGTGGCTACCCACTTTAATCAGAACTACTCTAACAACATTCGCGTGAACGCCATCGCTCCCGGCTTCCTGCTGACAAACCAGAACCGGTACCTGCTGACCAAGGAAGAGGACGGCTCTCCCACTCCCCGTGGCGAGCGCGTGCTGGCCAAGACCCCCATGGGCCGTTACGGCGAGCCTGAGGAAATGGTCGGTCCTGTGATCTTCCTGTGCTCCGAGGCTGCTTCCTTTGTGAACGGTGCTGTCCTGCCTGTTGATGGCGGTTTCTCCTCCTACTGGGGCGTCTAATTTTACGAAAAGAGGTACGAAATATGCAGTATCATCACGTTAATTATGAAAAGCTGGTCAAGTTCTGCCACGAAGTGTTCAAGGGCTACGGCTTTACTCAAGAAAAGGCTGAGCAGATCACCGATGTTCTGTTGGCAGCCGACCTGTCCGGCATCGAATCCCACGGCATTCAGCGTTTGATCCGCTACCACAAGGAGATCACCTCCGGTCTGGTTAAGCTGGACGCACAGCCTGAGGTTGTTTTCGAGACCCCCCTGTCCGCTGTTATTGAGGGCAACGACTCCATGGGTCAGACCCTGGGTGTTGACGCAATGCAGATGGCTATTGACAAGGCTAAGAAGTCCGGTTTTGGTATGGTTACCGTCCGTAACTCCAACCACTACGGCATTGCCGGTTACTACACCAAGATGGCGGCTAAGCAGGGGCTGATCGGTATGTGTATGACCAACACCGAGGCAATTATGGTGCCCACCTTTGGCAAGCAGGCTATGCTGGGTACCAACCCCATTGCTTTCGCTATGCCCGCTGAGCCCACCATCTACTCCTTCGACGCGGCTACCACTGTTGTGCCTCGTGGCAAGCTGGAAGTGTATGTGAAGCGCGGCAACGGTCTGCCCATCGGCTGGGCACTGGACGAGAACGGCCATGATTCTGACGAAGCTGATCGCGTGCTGAAGAACATCATCGCCAAGACCGGCGGCGGCATTCTGCCTCTGGGTGGCTCCGGCGAGATGACCTCCGGTTATAAGGGCTACGGCTTTGCAATGCTCTGCGAGATCGCAACTGCCATTCTGTCTGGCGGTACTACCTCCAACTACATCTATAAGACACCCGGCCGTGCTAACATCGCTCACTGCTTCATCGCGCTGGATTACGGTATGTTTGGCGACAAGAAGGAGATCGAGGCAAACTTCAGCAAGTACCTGCAGGAGGTTCGTGATTCTGCTAAGGCAGAGGGTCAGGACCGCATTTATATCCACGGCGAGAAGGAAGCGGAGTCTGAGGCTAAGGTGCTGGCAAACGGCGTTTACCTGAACGACAAGACCTACGACGAAATGAAGAT
Source organism: Faecousia sp. (assembly GCA_045648245.1). Classification (GTDB taxonomy): domain Bacteria; phylum Bacillota; class Clostridia; order Oscillospirales; family Oscillospiraceae; genus Faecousia. The sequence continues at coordinate 9,102 of JAZRNS010000052.1, forward strand.
GATTGCAGAGTATACCGGCGCAAGTGCATACCTGCCCGAGTATCTGGACTAATCAGGAGGATATAAAATGGATTACGCAAAGGAATCTTTGAAGAAGCACGCCGAGTGGGGCGGCAAGATCGAAGTGATCACCACCGTTCCCTGCAAGAGCAAGGACGACCTGTCTCTGGCTTATACTCCCGGCGTTGCACAGCCCTGTCTGGAGATCCAGAAGGATGTAAACAAGTCCTATGAGCTGACCCGCCGCCACAACATGTGTGCAGTTATCACCGACGGCACTGCTGTTTTGGGTTTGGGCGATATCGGCCCTGAGGCTGGCATGCCTGTTATGGAAGGCAAGTGTGTTCTGTTTAAGGCATTTGGCGATGTTGACGCATTCCCTCTGTGCATTAAGAGTAAGGATGTGGATGAGATCGTAAACACCGTTTACCTGATCTCCGGCTCTTTCGGCGGCGTGAATCTGGAAGACATTGCAGCACCTCGTTGCTTCGAGATCGAGCGCAAGCTAAAGGAAAAGTGCGACATTCCCATCTTCCACGATGACCAGCACGGTACTGCAATCGTTACACTGGCAGGCCTCATTAACGCATTGAAGGTTGTTGGCAAGAAGAAGGAAGATGTCAAGGTTGTTACGTCCGGTGCAGGCGCAGCTGCAATTTCCATTGTAAAGCTGTTGCTGAGCGCAGGCTTTAAGAACATCATTATGACCGACCGCTCCGGTGCAATTTATGCCGGCCGCGAGGGTCTTAACTGGATCAAGGAAGAAATGGCACAGGTTACCAACCTGGAGAAGAAGGCAGGCAAGCTGTCTGATGTGATCGTCGGCGCTGATGTGTTTATCGGCGTTTCCGCTCCCGGCACCTTGACCACCGAGATGGTTAAGACCATGAACAAGGATGCCATTATCTTTGCTTGCGCGAACCCCACTCCCGAGATCTTCCCCGAAGATGCAAAGGCTGGCGGCGCTCGGGTCATTTCCACCGGCCGTTCTGACTTCCCCAACCAGGTGAACAATGTGCTGGCATTCCCCGGTATCTTCCGCGGTACATTCGATGTCCGCGCTTCCGACATCAACGAGGAAATGAAGATGGCCGCCGCTATGGCACTGGCAAACCTAATCTCTGACGAGGAGCTTAATGAGGATTACATTATCCCCGCAGCCTTCGACGAGCGTGTTGGTCCTGCAGTTGCCAAGGCAGTTGCAGAAGCAGCCCGCGCAACCGGCGTTGCAAGAATCTAAAGACCACAAAGGCGCGTGTTTTACACGCGCCTCAGAGTGTCAAAAAACCGCCAACCGTCAAAATGCGGGTTAAGCAAAAGGTTTTTTTGAACAGAGCCTTCCCCTTGGGGGGAAGGTGGCAAAAATCTTTGATTTTGGACGGATGAGGGGTAAAAAAGCTTGCTACGCAAGGCATTTTGACTTACTGCGCAACTGGCACTCTACCGTACCACCTGTACGCTGACGAGTGCCAGTTGCTTGTCTTGCCGGCTCCTTTGACCTCTGTCAGTCTGTCAAAAAACAAGTTTTTCGACAGACTGAGGCGCGTGTTTTACACGCGCCTTTATTTCTATACTAACCTTCAAATTTCAGTTTGACCAACAGTTGCATATACACGCAATTTTTAGATTGCGTCATTCTGAGCAAGTGGCGGCGAATTGTTTGATGCTCACCTTGTGGAGCTGGTACGGGGCTTCGATTTTGTTCCCAAAGATGAGGCCTATTTTTTTGATCAAAGACTACACCCCAATGACCAAGGTTTTGTGTGTTATGCAGAAAGTCTTTGCAAAGAACTTGCTGTCAGGTTGAGAGGAGTATAAATATGAAATACGCAAACTGTCATTTACATTCTATTTTTTCTGATGCCCAGTTTACACCGGAGCAGTTGGTGCTGATCGGCAAGTCTTTGGGCTACGGCGCAATGGCCTTGACCGACCACGAGACCGACGGCGGCTGCGACCGGCTGATCCGCGCTGCAAAAGCAGAGGGAATCGGTGCGATCCGGGGCGTGGAATTTTATGGAATGGAGGACGGTGTTGAGCTGCACCTGGTAGCCCTTGATTTTGATAAGAATGACCCCGGAATCCGGGCATTGATTAAGGAGCGTTGCGATGCAGCCAGAGAAGTTGCAAAGGCACGCTTGGAGAAGGGTCTGGCAATGGGTATGTACAGCGGCATCACCTTCCAGGAGGTGGAAGACCGCTATGAGGAGGGCACATGGCTGTGCATCGACTCTATCCAAAACACTATGATAGCCAAGAAGTGCGTGCCGGATAATTTTGACTGGGAAAATTTCCGCTGGAAACTGTTTAAGTGTCCTGAGGCAAAGGCCATGGAAGTCAAGCCCGATGCCAAACGGGTTATTGAGGTCGTCCGCAAGGCTGGCGGTGTGGTGGCGTTGGCGCACCCCTACAAGCAGACCCATTTGGTGGAAAAGTTGGTTGGCTATGGTCTCAACGGCATTGAGTGTTCCCACCCGGATTTGTATGAAAACACTGCTTATCTTGCAAAAGAGGCAGCAGATACCTTCCATTTGTTCCGCTGTGGCGGCACAGACCATACCGGCCCAATGAGCGGCTTTGGCGGCGTCTATGCAAGACGGGCATTCCATGGCATGACCTATGAGGAGTTTGAAACCCTTACCGAGCGCCGCTTAGGATAAAGACAACGCTCAGCGACATTCGCCCAAGGGCAAGTGAGGGTATCACTTCGAGATTATTTCATAATAAAAATGGAATTCCGCAAAATCAGCGGAATTCCATTTTTATTCATGATCACTGTGGTTTGTGAATATCCCTATGCACAAACCACGAACTTTTATACAATTATAAATTGCAGAACCGCAGCAAAACAGATCAGGAGGCCATGCGGAATAATGGTGTAATTTTCCGAAAGGTTTTGTGTGTTGGGGTTTTGGGAGAAGCTGTTAAAGCTAGGGCGGGGGTTATTTTTCTAAAAT
>JAZRNS010000053.1:0-3482 GCA_045648245.1 Faecousia sp.
ACATCGGCCATGCGGGAAAGGGGACTTTCCTTTTGACCGGTCAAGCCCACAATCTTTAATCCCTTTGCTTTTGCTACAGTAGCAGCGTAGAGTATGTTTTGACTGTTTCCGGAAGTGGAGATACCCCAAAATACATCACCAGGCACACCATATCCGTTTACTTGCTGAGCAAAGCACAGCAGAGGTTCACAGTCGTTTGCATAGGCGGTAGACAAAGCAGTATGACTGCCCAACGCAATAGCGGGAAGGGCACCTTGCAAATGCTGTGCCAAAACAACACCTATTTGCCCATCCGCGGCAATGAGCTTTTGACACAAATCACTGTCTAGCTTGCGTGGTAAAACAAAAGCCTTCATCAACTCGCCCACAATGTGCTCAGCATCAGCAGCGGAGCCACCGTTGCCAGCAACCAGCAACTTGCCGCCGTTGGTGAAACATTCCTGCATAATATCGTAGGCAGCCTTAATATCAGATTTGCATGCTGCCAGTTGGGGATAGCGGGAAATAAGCAGGTTGATATGATGTTCCATAGTTTTTTCCTTTCAGAAACATTCTACAAGTCAAGTAAATAGATTGGCTGCAAAATCAGACAAAGAAGATACGGTCATTGCTTGTCCAAAATTTCCTTGTCCAATAAGCGCAGTTTTGCAGCCAGCGGTAATTCCGGCAAGGATATCGTTTTCGCTATCACCGACCATCCAGGATTGGGACAAGTCGATGTTCAGATCTTGCGCCGCCTGTATCAGCAAACCGGGCTTAGGCTTGCGACAGTTGCAGTCAATTTTGAGTTCCGGGACTTCTCCTTCATAACCCTTGTGCGGGTGATGGGGGCAGTAATAAATCGCATCTACAAAGACACCGTCCAGACCTAGTAGCGTTTCCATTTTATTATGGATATTTTGCAGCTCCGGCACTGTAATTTCACCACGGGCGATTACCGGCTGATTGGTAACCACAACCGCAAGAAAACCGGAGGTATTGACCTTGCTAAGCGCTTCTGTTACGCCTGGTAACAGTTCAAATTCTTCTTCCTTACGCAGGAAACCGACATATTTGTTTATGGTACCATCACGGTCCAGGAAGATCGCTTTTTGGGATTCCTTCAAATTACGAGCCTGAACTTTTCCTTCCCGGAAATCCCGGCAAACGGATTCGTACCGTTCCGGTGTTCCCATGTCTTTTACATATTCAGGGCTGTCATAGCAAAACATTTTTCCGGTGCCGGCCAATGGCTTGAGAAGCTGACGATCCAGATCGACCTTGGGTGTAGTGATTTCTACATCAAGAACCCTAGGGGACAACACATGAAGTCCTGCATTCACCCGGTTACGGTACCAGGTGGGGCGAGGATCTTCTTTTGTCAGCCACTGTTCCACAGCTCCCTTATCATCGGCTATAATCAAACCGCTGTCATAAGGGTGGGAATTGGGATGGGTGAACAAGGTAGCCAGTCCGCCACTACGCTTATGGAAATCAACAAAACGGTTGAAATCCACATCAAATACAGCATCGGCATTCAACAGAAGGAAATCCTCCTGCAACTGATCCTTAAGGCAAAACAGTGCACCTGCATTACCCAAGGGCTCCTTCTCAACAAAATAGGAGATATTTACACCGAAAGGCTCTCCGGTAGCGGCAGACAACTTGCTGCCATCTCCAAAATAGTCCATAATAATTTCGCCTAAATGGCTTACTGTTATAATAATATCCGTAAAGCCTTGCTCCCGCAAACAGGCAATCTCATGTTCCAAAACCGGCTTGCCTTCAATGCGGATCATTGGCTTGGGAATATCGTGGGCAACGCTGGAGATTCGTGTACCGCGTCCGCCCGCCATAATGACAGTTTTCATCAGGGGTTCCTCACAAATCATTTGTTGGGGATGTAACTCTCTGGCGTGTAGTGGATAATGCGGGTGCCGCCATCTTCGAAACAGAAGGGAATATGCAGCAAACCGTCCATAGCCTCCATAACAGCTTTTTGGTGTTCCGGCTTCACATAGAAGACCAGGAAGCCACCACCGCCGGCACCGAGCAGCTTGCCGCCCAAGGCACCTGCCTGAATTCCTTTTTCGTATAGAATGTCGATTTCGTTGGTGGATACTACGCTGTTTTTACCTCTTTTAAGTTGCCATGTGGTGTTCAGCAGACGACCAAAATCATCTAAATCACTTTGTGCATCTGTAAGTACCTTTTCAGCTTCGTCAACCAATGACAGCATATCCAATAGCTGTGCTGTTCTTTCGGCACTGTCAGAAGCATTTGCTTTTTGCACATCAGAGGAAAGCCGGGTGAATCCGGTAAAAAACATCAGCAGGTTGTTGTTCAGCTGCTGCTTGCGTTCCGGACGGATTACGATGGGGAGCACATTGAAGCCGTTAGCGGTGAAGTTGATACGATTCAAGCCGCCGTAGGCTGCAGCGATTTGGTCTTGCCAGCCGCCAGCTTCGTTACAAAGCACTCTTTCAAGATGGATTGCCTCAGTTGCCAGCTTCTTTTTGTCTGCATATTTGCCTTTTAAGGCGTAGAATGCGCTGAGCATACCAACCGCAAAGGAACTGCTGGTGCCCAAGCCGCTGCGGGCGGGAAGATCGCCTTCATATGTTAGCCGGATCTCATGCATGTCCAGCATTTTCATGGCATTGCGAATGGCAGGATGGTTAATTTGATCCACATGGGTTACCCGCTCGATCTGGGAGTATATCAGTTCCGTTTCGTAGTCAAAGAAACGGGGCAAATGCCGAACGTTTACATAGCAGTATTTATCAAAAGTGGTAGAAATGACAGAACCGCCGTGTTCTTTGAAAAAACTTTCCATATCTGTACCGCCGCCGAAAAAGGACATGCGGAAAGGGGTTTTTGTTATGATCATACATAACCCTCCGTGCTTGTAGTTATGAGATGAATGGGAAATGTCAGAGCAGGCTATCCACCAAGGAAGCGAAACTTTTATTGAATGTAGCATTGTTGCTTTGAAGGGCAGCAGGCATGTTACGAACAATAGCATCGTAGTTGCAAATCGTGTTTGCCAGATCGGCGGTGTCTTCTACCACAATAATATTGCCTTGCCGCTTGGCTACTTCCAGCGCAAATAAAAGCTGATGGTCATTTACATGCTCGCCATACTTTTCCTGACGGGGCACAACAACCGGGATCTTGCCGATCTGAAGGGGCATGATAAAGCTGGAAGGACCGCCGTGGGTGATTACGATGCGGGCATCGGCCACATTTTTCACCATTTGGCTGTAGGGCAGAAGCTTGCTCCAGGTGCAATGCTTCGGCTCATAAGTACAGTAACCGGTCTGGATAATAACCTCTTCTTCAATGGCACCGTTGCCTTTCAGCTCGTCAATATAGGAAACCAAACGGTCAAAGGGCTGTTCATGGGTACCAACAGTTACAAAAATCATCAGGCTGCCTCCTTAGAAAATGCTGCCAAGGTTAACGGCCTTGGGATAAACTTCCTTCATCTCTTCCCACTGAAC
>JAZRNS010000054.1:0-6369 GCA_045648245.1 Faecousia sp.
GCTACGCAAGGCATTTTGACTTACTGCGCAACTGGCACTCTACCGTACCACCTGTACGCCAACGAGTGCCAGTTGCTTGTCTTGACGGCTCCTTTGACCTCTGTCAGTCTGTCAAAAAACAAGTTTTTCGACAGACTGAAATCAGGGCGTGTTACAACACGCCCTGATTATTTATATAAGATTCTTGTTCAGCACCAAGGTACTGTGCATAAACAGCACATCCTGATTGGAAAACTCTATAAAGTTCCCCAGTACTAAGGGACTGATATAACGAATATCCACCAGTGTTACTGTCTTATAGTCCTGCACCAGCAAGGGTGCCAAGCTACTGGCAAAGGAATCCCGGAAGATAATCAGCTCCCGGTCGGTCTTTGCATTGGGGTTGTCGATCCGAAGAAGGGACTGGGAACCGGATAGGAACACCTCATACGGATCCTTGCCGTAGAGTTTTTCCATGTCGTAAACCCGAGCATTTTTCCCTGTTACATAGTTATACACAGTGCATTCATCCAGCATCCGGTTTGTCAGAATATACAAAGGCTCTGCTTTCATAGGCAATGCCGCCTGTCCGTAGTACACCCCATAAAAAGGCTGGTCCAGTAGGGTCTTTACAAAGTCCTCTTCCTGATGCACCGTCAGGTCCATAGCCTGAGCAAGCTTTTTTGCCGTTGGCAACAGGCACTCCTGTCGCCAGTGGGTATCGGTGTAATAGTAGCTGCCAATGGAAAGGCAATCCGTAAGGTCCACATACTCAGCCCAGGGCATTCCCTGCTGCACCTGTGCAAACATGGCTTCGTAGTCCAGCGCCAAATAGCCATTTCCCTCTGCAAGGTAATACCCCTTATCCGGCACAACGGTGGTATAGATCTTTGCATCGCTGTTTTTCAGATAGCGATTGTATACCAGCGCAAACTGTTTAAGCGCATGGTCTACCGATTCCTGGTTCAGCGGGTACTCCATCTGCGCGGCATAGCCGTCTGCAATATAAATTTGGTTGTTGTCCTTTTGGTTTAGCACATTGTAGGAAAACAGGGACTTGATTTGCCGGAAACGGTCCCGCAAGGGAAACTGATCCAAGGTATAGTCTTCAAAATCTGTCATGAATGTGCCGTCCAGCAGGGTTTGCACCGTAATCCCCGGCCATTGTGCCAGTTCCCGGCGCTCAGCATCGGACATTTCCGTGGGCGGTGCAAACCAGCCCAGTGCCGTTAGTACAGCCCAAAGGGCTACCAAAGCCCCGGCGCCTACAGCTCTTATTTTCTTATTCATTCTCAGCCACCTCCTTAAAAACGGAAATACAGGAAGGGACTGAATGAGCCGTCAACCAGATATGCGCTGCAGATCAAAAGCAGTAAAATCAGTACGATGGGCTCCAAAACAGCGCCGATCTTTGTTTGATAAATACGGCTTGCGGCATGCTTTACCAAGGGCGTTGCCCCCACAATGCCTGCAACAAACAAAACCGCATAGCTACGCAAATAGTACACAGTCTCTGCTGTTACTGCAGGCACACCGCCAAAACCGAACATACCGGCAAGGTCGCTGCCAGCCTGTGTAATCGTCTCTGCATTAAACAGCACAAAACTGATGACCACAGCCAGCAGCACGTAGGCTCTGCGCAGAATCGTGGGCAGTTTCTGCAAGGCAGGTACCCATTTTTCAATCAGGAGCAATGCCGCAAACATCAGTCCCCACAGCACAAAATTCCACGCCGCGCCGTGCCATAAGCCGGTCAGAAGCCAAACCGTAAGGATATTCAAGATCCAACGGCTTTTCTTCACCCGGTTGCCACCCATGGGAATATACACATAATCCCGAAACCAACTGCCAAGGCTCATATGCCACCGGCGCCAAAATTCCGTTACACTTTTGGACAGATAAGGGTAGTTAAAGTTCTCAATAAAATGGAAACCGAATACCCTGCCAAGACCGATAGCCATATCGGAATAGCCGGAAAAGTCAAAGTAAATGTTCAGGGTAAAGGCTATGGCATACAGCCAGTAAAACAGCACAGATTGCTGATCAGACTGGCGGAACAGCTTCATCAGCAGCGCAAAATTGTCCGCAATAATTATCTTCTTGGAAAGACCGATAATAAAGCGGCGCAAGCCCTGAGCAATCTCATCCCAACTATGGGTACGGATGTCCAGCTCCCTTGCCACATCCACATAGCGCACGATAGGGCCTGCAATGAGCTGGGGGAACAAAGCAACATAAGCGCCAAAGTGAATGGGGTTTTTCTGCACCTGTGCAGCACCCCGATAGACATCGATGGTATAGCTCAGGCACTGGAAGGTGTAAAAGCTAATGCCGATGGGCAGAGCCAGCTTTAGCAGCGGCACAGACAGCCCCGTAGCCTGATTAAAGCTGTCCACAAAGAAATCGGCATATTTAAATATGCCAAGCAGGCTCAAACTGATTACCACAGACACGATCAACCAAAACTTTTTCCAATTCCGTTTTGCGCTTTTGTCAATGGCAAGACCACAGAAGTAAAAAAGCAGTATGGATGCAATCATCAACAGCACATACCGGGGCTCGCCCCAGGCATAGAACACCAGCGACGATACCAGCAAAACTGTATTTTTCAGACTCCGGGGTGCAATAAAATAAAGTGCCAAAACTGCCGGCAGAAAGTAATATAAGAACGGTATGCTAGAAAAAAGCATGCCTTTTCCCTCCTTCCCTGATTATGGAAAAAGCAGAGGTCAAAGGAGCCGTCAAGACAAGCAACTCGCACTCGTTGGCGTACAGGTGGTACGGTAGAGTGCGAGTTGCGCAGTAAGTCAAAATGCCTTGCGTAGCAAGCTTTTTATCCCCGCATTCGTCAAAAAACAAAGATTTTTGCCACCTCCTCCCGAGGGGAAGGCTCTGCTCAAAAACCTTTTGCTTAACCTGCATTTTGACGGTTGGCGGCTTTTTTGACACTCTGAGCAGCGGACAAGCCGCTGCTTTTCAGGGTTTCATTAGCCGGCAATTGCCTCGTTGACAATAACCTGTGCATTGGGATATACAGCTTCAAATGCAGGAACAAACAGAGTCATTGCATCATTAACGCCCCATACAACCAGTACATTCTCGCTGTCGATCACAGCAATCAGCAGAGTCTCGGGCATGCCGCACATCCACTGGTTGCCCAACACAGCACTCTTCATTGCAGCAGCAAAGTTTGCAGCCACCTCAGCGCCTACAGTGTAAACGCCGCTGGAGAAGTTGTTGGAATTCATCATGTGGATCATGGTTGCTGCATCGGTGATATTGGACTGCTCCTCGGTCGGAACCAGCATGGTGTAGGTCAGCTCCTCAGACTGTGCCAGATCGAACTTGCCGGGAGTGGAAGGCATTACATAAGTCTCGTCCTTTTCCATCTGTGCCAGGTGGTAAGCATTATCGCCACCGACAACAGGGAACTGGTTGGCTTCGCCCATCTCATTCCAAATAGCGCTCAGGATTGCAACAGCACCCTCCAGCTCAACGGCTGCAGCGGTGGTCTCGGGTTCGGTAGCTGCTTCGGTAGTTGCCTGGGTGGTTGCCTCAGTGGTAGCAGCGGTGGTTTCCTTGTTTGCATTCTGGCTGCAGCCAGCTGCCATTGCTGCTACCATTACCATGGCCAGCAGCAGGGAAATCAGTTTCTTCATTGTTTGTTTTCCTCCAATAAATATTGTTTCTTCTTTTTGTATAGAGTGTGCCCCAACAGGAGCAAGCCGATACCGAAGACTGCGCCCGCGGTATCCAGTAAAATGTCCCGGATTCCGGGACCACGTTCCGGCACAAAGCATTGAATGCCTTCGTCAATACATGCCGCCAGAGCGCTATAAATCAAGCTGAAATAAGGCCTTTTCTGCAGCATGGCTATCAACCAGCAAAACAGTGCCCCCAAACAGCTAAATTCCGTGAAATGGGCAATCTTCCGCAGAAGACCGTGTCCCGTCTGGGCGTCCGTCCCATCCGGGGAGAAATGAAACAGCAGGTTCTTCACCCACAGGCTAATCGCTTTGGATACATCCCCGGGCATCAGGGAATTGCCCCAAATAAATGCAAGGTTCAAAATCAACAATGCAACGCACAGGTGCATCCTGCGCTTGGTATAAATCATACCAACACTCCTAAATGTTCCAGTAGTATCTTTACACCAAGCAAAACCAAAATGATACCGCCGGCGACCTGTGCTTTCGCCTCAAAGCGGCTGCCAAACACATTGCCAATCTTTACACCGGCAGTAGAAAGTGCAAATGTGGTTACACCAATCAAGGCAATCGCAGCAAAAATGTTCACATCGCCTGCCATAGCCAAAGAAATGCCCACAGCCAACGCATCAATGCTGGTGGCAACTGCCATCACAAACATTGTTCTTACAGACAGATCGGCGTTGTGATCCTCGCAATCACAGTCCTTGCTGAAGGCCTCCTTGAGCATGTTGATACCAATGATCGCCAGCAAGCCAAAGGCTACCCAGTGGTCAAAAGCCTCGATCACACCTGCAAACAATGTGCCTAAAAAGAAACCGATCAAGGGCATAAGCGCCTGAAATCCACCAAACCAAGCGCCGCAGATCGCACCCTCTTTCAAGGTTGCTTTCTTCATAGACAGACCCTTGCATACGGACACCGCAAAGGCATCCATACTCAGTCCCACACCCAACAGCAGCAACTCAAAAAATCCCATAAAAAATCCTCCGTGCGGCTATGCAGACACGAAGGATACAGCTAGGGCGTGTCCACACGATCCGTCTCGTCATCTAAGGTTAGGCCAGGGTATGTTCCCAGTATGTTGACCTAGCCCCGCACTACGCGTCGACTACTCCCTTTTCGCTGGGAATTATAGCAGAATACTCTCACCTTGTCAAGTATTTTATAAGCGGTCAGCTTGTACAACCTATGGGATTATCCTTGATGTACTCCTCCAGCACCTGAACTGCCAACATGACCATGCGGGTGCAGGGGCGTTGGGCGTAAAACTCTGCGTTTCTGGGCGTTGGATTGGGATCAGAGGGCGGGTTCTTCAAAATTTCTCTGCAAACGATACTGCCCGCCTGCTCCCGGAATTTTCCGGCCAATAACTGCACCCGGGCGTAATGATCCTTTTTCACCTGTCCGTCGTCCGGTGTACCGTAGCCATATAAAAGGCCAGCCACCAGCAGCATACCGCTAACAGCGCCGCAAACCTCACGCATACGACCCATTCCGCCGCCAAATGACGACGCCATTTTGGCTGCATTCTCCTCCTCAAGCCCTGTCAGATCCCGAAATGCCACCGAAACCGCTTGGGCGCAGTTGTAGCCCTTTAAAAACAACTCTGCTGCATAAATATCCCGTTGCATAAAATCACTCCTTTTCTTTGTATTCTATCACGCAATCATCAAAAAGGCAATCACAGCTGGCTGTTTTGTGTTATAATTCTGTAAATGCTGTACTTGAAGTTGACGGTCTGTTAATTTTGGTTGCAACTACTTAATGTTAATTCCCGTTGCTTGGAGCAATCGGTGTATTTCGATACAATATAGACGGAGGCTAAAGGAAAGGAGGTCTTTCTCATGCTGCGTGAAAATATAAAGGCAATCCGAAAATCAAAAGGATTATCCCAAGAAGAACTTGCTGTCAAGTTAAATGTGGTGCGCCAAACAATTTCAAAATGGGAGCAAGGCTTGTCAGTACCAGACACAGATATGTTGCTGTCTTTGTCAGAAGCTCTCGACACACCTGTAAGTGTTTTGCTTGGAGAAATTGTTGAACGGACAGAAGTAAATGACTTGAAGGTGATTTCTGAAAAATTGGAAATTATCAATTTACAACTTGCTCTAAGTAGAAAGGCAAAGCAAAAAAAGCTAACAGTGTTCTTAAGTCTATCAGCTGTTGTCATAATTGCAATTTTTGCGCTCTTAATTAAACTCGATAGTCCATATTTAGGATGGGACTACAGCGACCCTGAAAGAGCAGTTGTTGGCGTTCTTCTTCATGCATTTGAGTGGTTTTTTGTAAGGTTATCCCCAGTTGCCCTTATTGGAGCGATTATAGCTATTTACCTAGTATGGAAGAAAAAATAAGGAATATTGCCAAATAGAAGTAAATTGGTCAATCCCAATTGGTTTAACAGGTCGTTGGACTTTATTGCGGACTTAGCAGTGAGGCTCCTGCCCACCGACAGGAGTCTCTTAGATCCTCACATCGAAATCACCTACAATTTCTGCCTATAGCTTGTTGCAATTTCCGCCTGCGCCTTTTGCAAAATATCCTTGACAAACAATGTATGAACTGATATAATGTGAAAGCTGTCTGCAATAGCAGACGGTATATGGGGGTATAGCTCAGCTGGGAGAGCGCTTGAATGGCATTCAAGAGGTCAGCGGTTCGATCCCGCTTATCTCCACCA
>JAZRNS010000055.1:0-6366 GCA_045648245.1 Faecousia sp.
GGGGGAAGGTGGCAAAAATCTTTGATTTTTGACGGATGAGGGGTAAAAAAGCTTGCTACGCAAGGCATTTTGACTTACTGCGCAACTGGCACTCTACCGTACCACCTGTACGCCGACGAGTGCCAGTTGCTTGTCTTGACGGCTCCTTTGACCTCTTTGCAGTCTGTCAAAAAACAAGTTTTTTGACAGACTGAGAAAGGCAGTAGCGCTTGCGCTACTGCCTTTCTATGGTTAGTCCAGTAAATAATGCACTTGTTGGGTGGGTTCTCCGTTTTGCAAATACACCCGGGGGACCCGGCGGCTGATGCCGCAGGCAAATTCATAGTTGAAAGAATAGGCCTTTTCGGAAATCTCCTCCATAGTGATGGTCTCGTTGCCGCTTTGTCCAATCAAAACCACATCGTCTGCCAATGCTGCATCGGGAATCTCCGTTACATCCACCATCATCTGATCCATGCAGATCCGTCCCAAAATGGGGGCTTTTTTTCCACGGATGAGCACATGGAACTTGCCGGACAGACACCGGCGGTAGCCGTCTGCATAGCCCACAGGCAAGGTGGCAACCCGGGTAGGCTTTTGGGCAACAAAAGTGCCGCCATAGCTGACCTTTCTGCCTACCTCCAGAGTCTTCAGGTGGGTAATATGGGTGTGCCAGCTCAGTGCCGGCTGAATATGCAGCAGGCGCGGGTCTACCTCGTTGCTGGGGTACAGACCGTAGATCACAATGCCGGCGCGGACCATATCGTAATGATTACAGAAGTTCATAAGACCGGCAGAGTTATCCATGTGGCGCATGGCAACCTGCACACCCCGCTGGCGGAGCATTTGGTCAAACTGATCGAATAGCCCAGCTTGGGCTTTGGCCTGGGAAAGGTCAGCGCAATCGGAAGTTGCAAAATGGCTGAAAAGACCTTCTGCCACCAAACCGGGCAGCTTTGCAATTTTTGCGCACAGGTCAGCATCTGCAGGCGTTACCTGAAAACCAATGCGGCTCATGCCCGTATCTACAGCAAAGTGGAAGGGCGCTTTTTTGCCCAGCCGCACCGCTTCTGCAGACAACTGCACCCCGTCCTCATAGCGGAAAATGGTGGGGCGGATATCCAGAGTGATGGCATCTGCAAATACCGCCACAGGGGTATGACCCAAAATCAATATGGGCTTGGTCAAACCGGCATTGCGCAGCTCTATGGCCTCCTGCAAGCAGGAAACACCGAAAAAGGCACACTTGTCCTGCAGACTGCGGCCCACCGAAATGGCGCCGTGTCCGTAGGCATCTGCCTTAATCACCGCCATCACCGGCACACCGGCCTTTTGGCAAATGGCGTCAAAATTGCTGCGTATCCGGTCCAGATCAATGGACAGATAGTTGTTATCGAAATTCACAGTGTTCTCCTAAACTTATTCCATAATGGTGCCGTCGGGGTGGAACAGGGGCAGCTTTTCCAGATACACCAGATCTTCCCGCTCCTGGGCATCGCCCTCTGCAAGAATGGCCATTTTGCCGGCAATGATACCCCCGGCCTTTTCAACCAAGGCTTCCAGGGCGGCAAGGCTTTCTCCGGTAGAGATCACATCGTCCACGATCAAGATCCGCTTGCCCTTCATAAGGGCGGCATCGGCAGTGTCCAAAAAGAGCTTTTGCTCCTTGGCGGTGGTAATGGAGCGAACGGAGGATTCAAACACACCGGTCATATACAGCTTGGGGCCCTTCCGTGCCAGAAAATACTTCTTTGCGCCGGACTGGCGTGCCATCTCATGGGCAAGAGGAATGCCCTTTGCCTCAGCGGTGATGATATAGTCATATTCCGGGGCAAGCTTCAACAGCTCTCGGGCGCAGGCCACGGTCAGCTCCTGATCGCCAAAAATAACAAAACCGGCTATGTACAAAGAGTCGGTTACCCGGCAAATGGGAAGCTCCCGCTTCAAGCCGGCAACGGTCATAGGATATACCATAAAAATCCCGCCTTCCATAATTTCTAAGTCAATTATACCCCAGCAGGAAAAAATGTCAAGAACGGGCAAGACAGTTGAAAATTGAAAATGGAAAACTGAAAATTAGCAGCGGGTTCGAATTTTTGTGTCATTGCGAGGAGCGCAGCGACGTGGCAATCTCAAGGGATTCCTCATTTGTAAAAGCTTGTAGGCAGATATTATAGCTTGCGGTTTTTCGGGAAAACGGGTATGATAGAAAAAAGGAGGCGATTGTGATGTTTGAAGGTTTTTCTCCGGAGACGGTGGACTTTCTCTGGGGAATTCGTATGAACAACAACCGGGAATGGTTTACAGCCCATAAAGAAGAATATGTAAAGTATTTGTATGAGCCCATGAAGGCGTTGGGAAAGGAATTGTTTCAGCCCTTTGTAGATATGTCCGGAACGCTTTTGAAGGTCAGCCGCATATACCGGGATGCCAGAATGCACCATCCCCTTCCTTACAAGGAAAGCCTGTGGATCTGCATCCGGCAGGATGTACCGTGGTGGGCAGAAAACCCCTGCCTGTATTTTGAGATCACCCCCGACGGAATCAGCTACGGCTTTATTTTGTGGCGGCCGAAGGTGTCCACTATGGCGGAATTTCGCAAGCAGATCGCCCGGGAACCCAAGAAGTTTTTAAAGCTGATCCGGGATACAGAAAAGAAAACCGGCGTTGCCGTTTCCGCAGAGCTGTACAAACGCCCGAAGGAAGCGCCATCCAAGGAGCTATCACCCTATTTTGCATGGAAGGGTGCCATTGCCTGCACTGTGGATGAACCCTTTTCCGAAGCAAGCTTTGGGCCGGATTTAAGCCGCCGGGTGGGAGATTTCCTTACAAAGCTCATTCCCCTATATACCTATTTTACCCAATTTGAATAAAAACTGCGTGTGCAAGGTCTTCCCTGCACACGCAGTTTTCTTATAAATTTTGGCGCTACCCGACTATTGACAGAGAACCTTTTATTTACCAGGGCCGGCGGTGTCTGCGCCGTCGCCGGTCAAGCCCAGCCGCTTGGCGGCGTCCTCACGCATTTTGTACTTGAGGATCTTGCCCGCAGCATTCATGGGGAAGCTGTCAACAAACTCGATGTATTTGGGTACTTTGTGCCGTGCCATGCTGGCCTTAATGAAATCGGTCATTTCTTCTACGGTTACACTGCCCGGCTCTTTGAGGATAATACAAGCCATGATCTCCTCGCCGTACTTCTTGTCCGGCACGCCGATCACCTGTACATCCTTGGTCTGGGGGTGGGTGTAGATAAATTCCTCGATCTCCTTGGGATAGATGTTCTCACCGCCCCGGATGATCATATCCTTCAGTCTGCCGGTAATGCGCACATTGCCGTCCTCGTCCATGCAGGCAAGGTCGCCGGAGTGGAGCCAGCCCTCTGCATCAATGGTGTCCTTGGTGGCCTGGGGCATTTTGTAGTAGCCCTTCATGGTGTTGTAGCCCTTGGCACAGAACTCACCGTTAACGCCCGGGCCCACTTCCTCACCGGTCTCCGGGTCTACGATCTTGCAGCGCACATGGGGGAAGGCATAGCCCACCGTTTCCGTGCGAACCTCCAAAGAATCGGTCCATGCGCTCATGGTGTTGCCGGGGGCGCACTCGGTCTGTCCGTAAACGGAAACGATACCGGTCATGTTCATCTCATCCGGCTGTGCCGCCTTCTTCATCAGGTCTGCAGGACAGCCTGCGCCAGCCATAATGCCGGTACGCATATGGGAGAAATCGGTGCTGCGGTAATCCGGGTGGTTAAACATGGCAATGAACATGGTAGGCACGCCGTTAAAGCAGGTGATTCGCTCCTGATTGATACAGGCCAAAGAAGATTTTGCAGAGAAATAGGGCATGGGACACATGGTCGCGCCATGGGTCATGGAGGATGTCATAGATAGAGTCATGCCGAAGCAATGGAACATGGGAACCTGAATCATCATGCGGTCGGCGGTGGAAAGGCCCATGCGGTCGCCGATACATTTGCCGTTGTTCACCACATTGTAGTGGGTGAGCATAACGCCCTTGGGGAAGCCGGTGGTGCCGGAGGTGTACTGCATGTTGCAAACATCACCGGGCTTTACCGCTGCCGCCATACGGGCAACCTGCTCCCGACTGACTAAGTCATACCGTGCCATTGCTTCGTCAAAGGTCAAACAGCCCGGCTGCTTAAAGCCCACTGTGATCACATTGCGCAGGAAGGGAAGCTTCTTGCAGTGCAAGGGTTCTCCTGCCTTGGTGCTTGCAATTTCCGGGCAAAGCTCATTGATGATCTGGGCGTAGTTGGAATCCAAACAGCTGTCGATCATCACCAGCGTGTGGGTATCGGACTGGCGGAGCAGATACTCTGCTTCGTGGATCTTATAAGCGGTATTTACCGTAACCAGCACAGCGCCCAGCTTCACCGTTGCCCAGAAGGTAATATACCATGCAGGCACATTGGTTGCCCAAACTGCAACCTTGGAGCCGGCTTTTACACCCAAAGAGACCAGCGCCCGGGCAAAACGGTCCACATCCTCCCGGAATTGGGCATAGGTGCGGGTGTAGTCCAAAGTAGTGTATTTAAAGCAGTACTGGTCGGGGAATTCCTCAGCCACCCGATCCAAAACCTGAGAAAAGGTCAGGTCGATCAGCTCATCCTTTTTCCAAATGTACTGACCGCTGCCATCGTGGTTGAAATACAGGGTCTTTTTGGAGCTGTGGGTGGAGTGGAAGCGGGACATGTAGTTAACGAAGTAGGGGAAAATAACCTCTGGATCCTGCAGATCCTCCAGCCATTCCGGTTTCCATTCCAGAGAAAGAAAGCCATCGTAATTGACCGAGGTCAAAGCCAAAATCACATCGTCAATGGGCATGGTGCCTTCACCGATGAGCTGGTAAGCGCCCTGCTCGTCAGAGTCCCGCAAATGGACATGGCACACATAGCTGCCTAAGTTTTTAATGGTGGTATCGCCACTTTCACGGAAATCCCGATAGGGGTGATGCACATCCCAAAGGGCGGCAAGGCTGTCGCTGGCAAAGCGGTCCAAAAGGCTGCGCAGTCTTGCAGTGTCGGCATAGATACCGCTGGTCTTCATCAAAATGGCAACGCCCAGCTTTTCTGCAACCGGCAGCAGCTTTTCCAAAGCGGAAATTACAGTCTCCTCCCGGTCCTGCAGGGCGCAAGCCACCACATAGGGAACATGGGCGTTGTGGGCGGTCTCCAGCAGAGGAAGCAAGGTGTCTACCGCAGTTTCGTCAGAAGACAAATCGCAGGAAGTGTCAAAACAGGGAATGGACAGCTTCTTTTCCCGCAGCTGCCGCGCAGTGGCGGCGGTTTGGTATTTATGGAAGGGGCCGCCCCGGTCTAACAGGGGGTCAAACTTGGGCAGGTTATAAACTTCCACACCGGAAAAGCCCATATCCAGAGCAGTATCCAGCATTTCGTCCCAAGTCAGATTTGGCCAACCCCGGGTTGAAAAGGAGAGCTTCATTCTACTTCCTCCTCATAGATGATTTTATTGAGCGCACTTAAGTAGGCATGGATACCTGCACCTACAATATCGGTGGAGATACCTCTGCCGGAATAGACCTTGCCGCCGGAGCGCAGCTTCACAACGGTCTGACCCATGGCCTCCCGACCCTCGGTAACGGCCTGAAGCTGGAAATCGTCCAGCTCATAATGGCAGCCGGTGATCCGCTCAATGGTCTGGAAAGCGGCATCGATAGAGCCGTCGCCAATGTGTACGCCCTCCAAAGGCTGGTCGTTTTTGGTCAGCTTAATGTGGGCGGTGGCGGAAATGGTGTTGCCGGAGGTGATCACATAGGTATCGAGCTTATAAGTAGAGGGGACCTGCATAGCGGCAGAGGCCACGATGGCGTCCAATTCCTTGGAGCTGACCTGCTCCTTCTTGGCAGCGATCTGGCAGAAGGCCTGGTACACCTTGGTCATGTCCTCCTCGGACAGATCATAGCCCAGATTCTCCACAGCCTTGGCAACAGCTGCCTGATCGTCGTGCATGGTCAGGCTGATGCCGGTGTTTTCGCCAGCGCTCAAGCCGGCGCCGGCGGCCTTGGATTTGTTGGCCTGGCACAGCCATGCGATCTGATCGGCGATCCGACTCAACTGGGTCACGGAAACGCCGCAGCTGACGCCCAGAGAATCGGACTTGGCAGCCAGCAAACGGGAAATGTTGGTCAAGCTCACATGATCGAAAGAGTAGGCGGCGGCAGTGACCTGGCTTGCGCCCTGGGCCACGGCGGCCACAGCGCAGAACACCGCGCAGAGATGGAACAGATTGCAGAGCACATCGCCCAAAAGAAGATTGCGGAGATGATTCCTGAAATTTAGAAGGCTGCCTATATTTCTGCCTATAACGATATTGTCAACGCATTGAGTTTTGATGTGACCACTGC
>JAZRNS010000056.1:0-8322 GCA_045648245.1 Faecousia sp.
GCCCCTACAATCACGTCGGGAAATCAAGAGGAGTTCTTACACAAAAACCTCCCGAAATCGGGAGGTTTATTTTTCTTTTATACCGAGAAGATAATCGGCAGACACATTAAAAAACTTGCAAAGGGCCACAATATCGTCAACGCTTGGCTCGCATTTGCCACACTCGATATAGGATAGTTTCCGTTGTGTCATACCCACGGCCTTGCCTAATTGTGTTTGGTTTAAGTCCTTATCTTCCCGTAAATTTCGCACCTTTTCGCCAAAAGAAAGCTTCATTTTCATCACCGAGTATAGTATACGATAGACAAAAACTTTCTATTGACATTTAGACAGAAATTGTCTATACTCAAATACAAAGAAACAGACGAATTTTGTCATACCTGTTTCTGTTACAACAAAGAAAAGGAGTAAAATTATTATGGAAGAAATGAAAGTGTTTCTAACAATGTTGGGTGTAGTGTTTGGCGGTGTTATCGCATGGATTGTATACTTGAATATTGGTAACAACATGGCTAAGAACTGTAAAAATATCGCAAAAAAGGCAGAGATTCTGCTAAAAAAGGATATGTCTTCCAAGTATGCAAGATGTACCTTCTACATAAACAACGATTATGATAACGAATATTCTCAAAGCGAGTGGTTGGATTATTACAAGGAATGTACCGAGGGACTGGATAAAGATTCCAAAGAGTATACCGAGGCAGTAGCACCCTTTATTAATGCGATAGTTGTTTCTAATATTGGTCATTACATTCGTAGAGGTTGTGAGTTTAGGGAAAATACAGGAGAGGTATTTGTACCTGGCCGAAACGACAGAATCTCTCTCAATTATTTTGTAGAGCCTTATAAATATGTAAAAAACGAAGTGCGTACCGCAAAGCGCTCCGAATCACCTCAGCGTTCACATTCAGGAGACAAGCAAGCAGCATTTAGACGTTGTCACAACTGCGTTCACGAGCGCAGTTGCGACATAACAGTAAAAATGCAGACTGGCACCTGTGGCGGATATACTCCCAAGGAAAGAAAAGGTTTTATCCGCTGATTTTGTTTTCCCCCTTTTGCGGTCTGCACCACAGGCTGCAATTAAGGGCTAAGATTCAATAAAATGTCCGCTGCTGGGTTTCCAGCGGCGGCTTTTTATTGAATCAGCCATATAAATCCCGCCCCTGTCATTGCGAACCAGTGCGCACACTGGTGTGGCAATCTTTTGTAAATTCCGGAATGTTTTGCGGGATTTGCGATATACCCTTTGGGTGCGATATGTGCTGCCGCACGCCATATGCGCGGCACGCGCGTGGGGATTTTTGTCATATCGCAATCGCAGAAACAGTATGACAACGAAATTCTTTTCAGGGTTTGTTTTGGTTAGGCTGTTTGTATTCTTACCTGCGGAGAAAAACTACGGGGATTTTGCAATATAAGGTTGCTTTTTATAAAAAGGGTTGTATAATGGAAAAAGCACAAAATAAGGATAGAGGTAATGCGTATGCAAGCAATTCTGAATTTCTTTACAGGCCCGTTGAATACTGTGGCATGGATGTACATATTGCTTCCTTGTGTTGCGGTTGGTGGCATTTTCTTTACCATCCGTAACCGGGGTCTCCAGTTCGGTAAATTCGGCTATACAATGAAAAATACCATTGGTAAGGTGTTTCAAAAGCACACCACGGGAAAGGGGGCGGTAACGCCCTTCCAGGCAGTAACCACCGCCCTGGCTGCCACTGTGGGTACCGGTAATATTATTGGCACCAGTCAGGCTATCGCTATGGGTGGATACGGAGCGATCTTCTGGCTTTGGATCGCGGCGCTTCTGGGAATGATCATCAAATACTGCGAGGTTACGCTTTCCGTTCAGTACAGAGAGAAAAACGAAAAGGGCGACTGGGTTGGCGGCCCTATGTATTATATCACTAACGGCATGGGCAAGAACTGGAAGTGGCTGGCTGCCTTGTTTGCGATTTTTGCGATACTGGCTTCTTTTGGTATCGGCAACCTTTCACAGGCCAACAGCATCTCCGCTTCTGTTAACAACGCAATTTCCGCGTTCATTCCTACAGCGGCAGAAACGCAGACCATCATCAATATTGTAGTTGGCATCGTGCTTGCTGCGATCTGCGTCATTGCGCTGGTGGGTGGTATCAAAAGAATCGGACAGATCACAGAATTACTCATCCCGTTTATGAGCCTTTTCTATATCGTTGGTGCTTTGGTTGTAATCGGCGCAAACATTGGGAACATAGGTGAGGCGTTCAAGAATATTTTTGTTGGTGCTTTTACGCCCCGGGCAGTCTGCGGCGCCGCCAGTGGCATTGCCTTGAAAGAAGCTCTGGTTTGGGGCTTGAAGCGAAGCGCATTTTCCAACGAAGCGGGCCTTGGCTCTGCTGGTATTGCACACGCTGCAGCCGATACAAAGAGCTCTGTTCAGCAGGGGCTTTACGGTATTTTTGAGGTATTTGCAGACACCGTTGTGATCTGTACCCTCACCGGTCTTGCTATTGTCATCAGCGGTGTGGATATCCAATTTGGCAAAACTGTAAGCTCTGAACTGATCACAGCCGCATTTGCAACCATCTTTGGCAATCAATTGGCGGCATTGTTTATTGCTATCGCACTGTTGCTGTTTGCATTTTCTACGATTATGGGCTGGTCTTTGTATGGTACGCGTTGTGTGGAGTATCTGCTTGGAACAAAAGCTTCCAAAGTCTATCAGATCATCTTCTCTGCGATGATCGTTGTGGGCACCACAACGTCTTTGGAGGTGGCATGGAATTTGGCAGATACCTTTAACGGATTGATGGCAATTCCCAACTTTATTGCATTGTTTTCCCTGTCCGGCGTAGTTGCAAAACTCACCAAGGAGCATTTTTCAAAGCATGCCCCTGATCTGCGGAAATAATCATAAAAAGCCGCTGGCCTTACGGTCAGCGGTCTTTTCGCTATTGGAGCGATATAAATCCCGCCCCCTGTCATTGCGAACCAGTGCGCACACTGGTGTGGCAATCTTTTGTAAATTCGGGAATATTTTTGCCGTCAGGTAAATATATCGCCCACAAGGCATATCGCCAAAGTAGGAATCAGAGGGATTTTTCTTCCCTTTATTTGGAAACTATGCTATAATCAAAATATAATATTACGCAAGGAGGAGAAAAAATGAAATACTATATTGGAAATCCTTTGCAAACAAGGGGTGCAGAGCGCTACACCCTGGAAGGTGGTAAGGGCGACGGTATGCACTTTTTATACATACGCAACGGCCTGGGCTTGGAGGCTTGGATCTCTATTGACCGAGCCGGTGATATTTCCCGCCTGAACTTTAAGGGGGATAATATGGGCTATTTCTCCCCCTGTGGCTATGTTGCGCCCCAGTATTATGATGCCGCCGGCCTTGGTTTCCTGAAATCTTTCACGGCAGGCTTTTTCACCACCTGTGGCCTGACAGCCGCAGGCTCTCCCTGTACTGACGACGGGGAAGATCTGCCCCTCCATGGCACGGTTTCCCACATTCCTGCGGAGCTGATGGCCATTGAGGAAAGCAATGAAGGATTGACCGTCAAGCTGAAGATTACCGATGCTATCCTTTTCGGCAGAAAACTGGTTATGAACAGATGCTACCGCTTCTGCTATACGGAGAATGCTTTTACGGTAACGGACACCGTAATAAATGAGGGTGTTGCCGAATCCCCCTATATGCTGTTATATCATTGCAATATGGGTTGGCCGTTACTGAGCGAAAACAGCATTGTACAGATTCCCTACAGTAAACTCACCCCGAGAAATGACCATGCAAAAGCATTTATTGACTCTGCGTTGGAAGCGGAAAAGCCGCAAGCAGGCTACGAAGAGCGGTGTTATTATTATGATGTGCTGGAAAAAGACGGTTTTGCCCATGCAGGAATTTACAACGGTGAGATCGGAAAGGGTCTGATCATGAGCTATGATAAGTCTACCTTGCCATGCTTTACCCAGTGGAAGATGATGGGCAAACAAGATTATGTTTTGGGCTTGGAGCCAGGTAACTGTACGCCTGATGGCAGAGATGTTTTGCGTAAGAACGGAACACTGAAATTCCTGCAACCGGAAGAAAGCTGCACAACCAACCTCTGCTTCAAATTTGTAACCGATAAAAAGGATTTTGAGAACGCTTTTTAATAAGGTAGCTGGAGATAGGTTGACAAACGCCTTTGGGGCGATATAAAATGAAATTACATTCCCGAAAGGGAACGGAAAATAAAAAGAGGCACAAAAAAGGGGTCTGTTGCAAAATGCAGAATTTTGCAACAGACTCTTTCTTCTTATGGAAATAATCTTTCGGTGGTGGATGTAGGGGCGCACAATGTGCGCCCGCGGGCGATCAATGATCGCCCCTACAAGTGCTATCGATCATTTTTTGTATTTTGCAACAGACCCCTTTTGTAATTACAGACAGTCCAGAAATGCCTTCAGGCGCTGGGCGATGACCTCGTGGCCAGCATCGTTAAAATGCAAGCCGTCTACGGTGTATTTGTAATAGATCTGTGGGTCATGGGGATCAAGACCCAGGTTGTTGTAAAGATCCAAAACCGGAATGTGAAACTGCTTTGCCGTTTCCACAATTACATCCACATAGGCCCGTAAGGGCTTGCAATCCGGCTTTTTGTCGGGGTGGACAGACGGATACAGGTCGTCGTACTCCTTGTTAAAATAGCAGCGGGCAGGGGTCATAAACACAATAGGCTTATTGTCGTAAACTTCCCGCAGATAATGCATTAAGTAGTACACACCGCCGCAGAAAGTTGCCGGGGTGGTGTCGCCAATTTGACCGAAGGGAGCATCTCCGTGGAGATAGTCATTCACACCGCCGTAAACCACAACCATATCGGCAGAGCTGTCCATCAGGTAGGCACGGCCGCAAAAACATAGATCCTGCCGGGGACTGACGCTGGGCTGGGACTGATGCGCCAGACGGGTACCACCGATGCCGTAGTTGTTGGCGGTGGCCAGCTTGCATATTTTTTTCATACGGTTGACATAGCGGCAGTTTTCTTTGTCCGTTACGCCGACACCCTCTGTGATGCTGTCGCCTAAGAAATTTACGTTAAAGCCTTGTATATTCATATAGAAAGCAACTCCTTTACCGTCCTTACTATATCACAGGAAAAGCCGTATTGCAAGGAGCAAAATTGGCACAGAAGCAGACGAAATATTTCCCGGCAATTGACTGTTTTTGCAAATCAGCATATAATAAACCCGTAAATTTTGGCAGGGAGCATTTGGAAATATCTCAGGTACTGCCTTGGTTTACCTTCGGTGTGGCGGAATACTGCTTTCAGGGCCTTTTGATTTTGGCTGTGGTAGCTTGTTTGCCGGAGCATACCATCGGTTTGCGGATTTTGTGGTATCTTTTGGGAACGACAGCTTGCTCTTTGGCAGTTTCCTTGTTCTTCCGTACCTATCTTGCCCCGGAGGCCTATGAGCTGATCGTAAAAGAACTGTCGGTGAAAACCGGAAAGAATATCAACGCCATCAAAACCGGCTACGATTGTTTTAGTGTGGCGCTTGGAATCTCCCTATCCTTTGCTTTTTTTGGGTTTGGCGTATTTGAAGGGGTGAAGCTTGGCACTGTGATCTGTGCCCTGATCAAAGGTTTCCTTATTGACCGCTTTTCCAAATTGCTGAAGCATCATTTTATATTTGAAAACAAAATTCACAAGAAGGATTCTGTTCTTGAAAAACAGAAATAGTCGTGCTATCATGAATATGTTAGGGATTGCAGGGCAAACGCCCGGAACAAAAGGAGACTGCTTATGAAAAGGACCATTGCGCTTTTGCTGGTTTTGGTGATGTGCTTAGGACTGTGTGCCTGTGGCGGGAAGTTGCTGCCCAATAAGGACTCCCAACATGAAACGGCAGCATCCGGAACGGAAGGAACGATGACAGCGCGGGATCCGGCGGCAATTCTTGCAAAGCTGGAGCGGGATGCAGAAACATTTGAAGCGGCGGTTCAGAAGGAAGCCGGAGATACCATCAGCAAGATGGACGACTCCTACGAATCTCTGGACGCAGAGGAAATTGCAGCCTTTTACGCCAGCATCAAAGAGCAAACCGGCGAAATGTATACCTTGATGAAGGAAGCCTGCGTGGAATATTATCAGGCGATCAAGGAGCAAGATTCCAAAGACATTACCACCCTGGTTCAGGCAATGAAGGATCTGTATCAGGTGCTCAGCAAGGTCTACGAAGATGTGCGTGCGACTTGGAAAGGTGCCTATGAAGATGTGCAGAACGAGTGGGAAGAGATTCTAGAGGACGCAGAAAACGGACCCCATGCAGAGTCCGCAGCAAAGCTGCAGGAGCAGCTGCAGGATGCTTATGAAAAAGCCGAAGAAGCTATGAGCGAAGCCCACACCAAGGCAAAAGAAGAAGGCTTTGCCGATTATGAGGCGTTGCTGGAGGAACTGAAAAAGGGCGTTGCAGACATCGCCGGTCAGCTTCAGGATTGGCTCAACGGATAGAAAGGGGACACAAATATGGAAAATAAGGAATTGGTATTGAAAAATATTTCTGAATTGTCCGCACGGTGGAATCAGCTGCGGCTGGATCTGCTGACCCGCAACAAGGTTGAAATGGATGCCTTTAAGGCGGTTTTCTCCGAAACATATCAAGCATTAAAGGATGTTACCGTTGGTGCGCAAATTGAGCGAGAGTATCTGGGGTTGATCCTCAGTGCCAATAATTTTGCAAATTTGCCATGCAATCCGGATAGCGATATTCTGTTTGCCCAGCTGGCACTTACAGAAAGAATGCTCCACTATTGCACCTTGGATGAAGTCCAGCGGGCTGCCTTTGGCGAGGGCATTGTCTGTGTATATATCCTCAAAAAACGCAAGGAGATCAAGCTGGACCTGAAAGATATAGAAGGCTCTTTGGAGAAGCTGATCGACGTTTTGGGCAAAAACTGGGATTGCGTATAAAAAGATTCACCCCGTTGACGAAAGTCAACGGGGTATTTGTTAGTCTTCCCATGTGCCGTTGAGCACATGGGTCAACACGTGGCGGTAAAGGCCGGTGAACTGGGATTGCGCCCGGTCGATATCTGCCTGGATAATTTGCCCGTCATCCAGAAGCTTTTTGAGATTCTTGGCTTTCTTTGCCATGCGGGAGAACTGGCGATTGATATCGCTCAGACCGCGGTTTGCGGTGGGATCGGAATAGTAGTGCATAGTGTACCCTCCTATAAAATTGGATGTGAGGAAGGCAATAAAAAATGCCTATCCTGCAAATGGCTAGAACTTCCCTATGGGAAATTCATACCTTCTGCAAAATAAGCGAAATTTTTGTGCCGTTACTGTATCATAAACGGATATATTTGTCAACAGGGAATTTTGGGATAACGACTTGTGATCGGGCTGAAATTATGGTACAATCTTAAAAAATAAAAAGAAGGTAGTAAAATATGTATTACTATGAGACCCATTTGCATACTGCACCGGTGAGCAAATGCGGAAAAGCAGGTGTAGAAGAAACGCTGAAGTTTTATAAAGAGTTGGGATATGACGGCGTATTTGTAACCAACCATTTTTTAAACGGCAATATCAACTGGGACAAAACACTGCCCTATGCCGACGGTGTGGCGTTCTATTTTTCTGACTATGAAAAAGCTTTGGAAGCGGGCAGAAAGATCGGGCTTAAGGTCTTTTTGGGCGTGGAGATCACCCCTATCAGAGGCACAGACTTTTTGATCTACGGATTGGATAAGCAGTGGTTTTTGGATCACCCGGAGATTATGGATATGCCCTGCAAGGAGCAACTGCAGTTTATGATGGACAGCGGTGCATTGGTGATTCAGGCTCACCCTTATCGGGAGGCAAGCTATATTGACCATATTCGCCTGTTCCCCCGCAATGTCCATGGTGTAGAAATCTGCAACGCCAGCTGTCCGGACCAAGAGAATCTGATGAATAAGGCATACGCGGAGCATTACGGGTTGATCCCCGTTGCCGGTTCAGATAACCACCACGGCAGAAATGCCAAGCGGCTGGCGGGCATTTCTTGCGAGGACCCCATTAACAGCGAACAGGAATTTATGGAGCGGATATGGAATCAGAACCACCGGATATTCAGTAAGGAAAATCCTCTCTATGAACCGGAGGAGGTCTGATATGTATATAATTTATGTAAAATTCACCTGCCTGCCGGGCAAGCGGGAGGCATTTTTGGAAAAGATGAGAGAAACAGGCGTTGTACATGCTATTCGGGCAGAGGATGGCTGCCTGCTATATGACTACTACCTGTCTGAGAAAGATCCCTGTGAGCTTCTGCTGATTGAAAAGTGGGAATCCAAGC
>JAZRNS010000057.1:0-16915 GCA_045648245.1 Faecousia sp.
AGAAATCTCAAAATCCGTGCTCAAGCGTCTGCCGGGGTATCTGGCATATTTGAAGAGCTTGCCGGAGGGCACTGCTACCTACATCTCTGCCACCGCTTTGGCAAATGCTTTGGGAATGGGTGAGGTTCAGGTTCGTAAGGATTTGGCACAGGTCAGCGACGGTGGCCGTCCTAAGATCGGCTATCCGAGAGAGCGGTTGATCGAGGACATCAGTCAGTTTTTGGGCTACGACAATACCACCGATGCTATTTTGATCGGTGCAGGCAAGCTGGGGCAGGCGCTTTTGGGTTACAGCGGCTTTGCTGCCTATGGCCTGAATGTGCTGGCAGCCTTTGATATTGCCCCTAGCGCAAACAAAACACAGGAGGGCAAGCCTATTTACCCTCTGTCTGAGCTGGAGGGGTTCTGCAAAAAGAACAATGTGCTTATGGGCATTATTACGGTTCCTGCCCAGCAGGCACAGGGCGTGTGCGATTTGCTGATTAAAAATGGTATTAAGGCTGTTTGGAATTTTGCCCCTGTCCATTTGGATGTACCGGATAATATCTTGGTGCAAAACGAGAACATGGCAACCTCTCTTGCAGTTCTTTCCATGCACCTGCAAGCACAAATCAAGAAATAAAAATAATTTCAGAGCACATTGCTACCAGCAATGTGCTCTGAAACAGTATATACATACTTATTTGCTGGGCTTGAAGCCGTCCTTCAGACCTACAGAGCGGTTAAAGACCAAATGGCCAGGCTTGGAATCCTTACTATCGGGGCAGAAATAGCCCAGACGCATGAACTGATAGGAAGCCGGTGCCTTGGCACTTTCCAGGCTCTTTTCTACCTTACAGCCTGTAAGCACTTCCAAAGAGTTGGGATTCAGGCAGGCAAGGAAGTCCTTTCCAGAAGCATCAGGATCGGCATCGTCAAAGAGGTTGGAGTACTGGCGGACTTCTGCATCCACGCAGTTGTCAGCATCCACCCAGTGGATGGTAGCGCCCTTGATTTTCCGTCCGTCAGCGGGGTCGCCACCGGCGGAGTTGGGATCGTAGGTAGCCAAAACTTCTACTACATTGCCGTTTTCGTCCTTCACACAGCCGGTGCACTGAATCACATACGCACCCTTCAGGCGGCACTCCGGTCCGTCGGGATACAGCCGCTTAAACTTGGGAACAGGCTCAGCCAGGAAGTCATCCGCTTCGATCCAAAGATTCCGGGAGAAGGTAACCTCCCGCGTGCCGGCTTCGGGATCGTTGGGATTGTTTTCCACCATAAAGGTTTCCCTCTGACCTTCAGGATAGTTGGTGATGGTCAGCTTCACAGGCTTCAGCACTGCCATGACGCGCTGGGCAGTTTCGTTCAGGTCCTCCCGCAGGCAGTACTCCAAAAATGCATACTCAATGGTATTGGGACTCTTTGCAACACCAACACGGTCGCAGAAGTTGCGAATAGCGGCGGGTGTATAGCCACGGCGGCGCAGACCGCACAGTGTGGGCATTCTAGGATCGTCCCAGCCGGAAACATAACCGTTTTCCACCAAGGCTCTGAGCTTTCTCTTGGAAAGAACGGTGTGGTCGATACCCAAACGGGCAAATTCGATCTGACGGGGATGGTGGGGAACGGAAACATTTTCCACCACCCAGTTGTACAGGGGACGGTGATTCTCAAATTCCAAAGAACACAGGCTGTGGGTAATGCCCTCCAGTGCGTCCTGAATGGGGTGGGCGAAATCGTACATGGGGTAGATGCACCACTTATCGCCCTGACGGTGATGATGCATGTGGCGAATACGGTAAATAACCGGGTCGCGCATATTGAAGTTGCCGGAGGCAAGATCGATCTTTGCACGCAGGGTGTACTTGTTGTCCTCAAATTCGCCGGCGCGCATGCGGGCAAACAGATCCAAACTTTCTTCAATAGGACGGTCGCGGTAAGGGGAGATAGCGGGGGTGTTCAAATCACCGCGGTATTCCTTAAACTGGTCCGGTGTCAGCTCACAAACATAAGCCAAACCTTTTTTAATTAGTTCAACTGCATATTCATAGTCCTTCTCAAAGTAATCGGAGCCGTAGAAGAACCGATCGCCCCAGTCGAAGCCCAGCCAGTGAATATCTTCTTGAATGGCCTCTACAAACTCCACATCTTCCTTGGTGGGGTTGGTGTCGTCCATACGCAGGTTGCAAAGACCGCCAAATTTCTCAGCAGTGCCGAAATCAATGATCAGTGCCTTGCAGTGGCCGATATGCAGGTAGCCGTTGGGCTCAGGGGGGAAGCGGGTATGCACAGTTTTTCCGGCATAGCGGCCGCCCTCGGCAATATCTTCTTCAATAAAGGCATGAATAAAATTTTTGCTCTCCGTAACTTCAGCCATAAACGCAACCTCTCATTTGCTAAAATTTGCAAATATTATAACCTATCTATAAAAATTTTGCAACTGAAAAACAGGAATATTCCGGATAAGTATGCCACATTGTAAAATTCCTGAAAACATTTTGTGTTTTTTCGGAAATTATGGTTGTCAATTAGGCTGACTTATATTAAAATAGGAAAAGATATAGAAGAAGGAGTGAGGATTTTGGCTCAGATTAAATACAAGCGCATTTTATTGAAGGTCAGCGGCGAAGCTTTGGGTGAGAAGACCGAGCGCGGCGATGGCTTTGGATTGGATTTTGCAACTATTCATTCTGTCTGCGATTCCATTAAGGAATGTGTCCAAATGGGTGTGCAGGTGGGTCTTGTTATTGGCGGCGGCAATTTCTGGCGTGGCGTGAAAAACGGCAGCGGCAAGCTCCAGCGCTCTCACGCAGATGCCATGGGCATGCTGGCAACGGTCATGAATGCCATTGCAGTTGCAGATGTGCTGGAACAGCATGGACTGGACGCACGGGTACTGACCGCTGTGGAAATGAACAAGTTTGCAGAATATTTCACCCGGGATACTGCCGACCGTTACCTCAATGAGGGCAAGGTGGTCATTTTTGCCGCCGGTACGGGCAACCCTTATTTCTCCACCGATACCGGTGCTGTTCTGCGGGGCGTAGAGATTGAAGCAGATGCCATTTTGATGGCAAAGAATGTGGATGCTATTTATTCTGCCGATCCGGCAAAGGATCCCACCGCTGTGAAGTATACCCAGCTTACATACGATGAAGTGCTGGCAAAGCACCTGAAGGCCACCGACTCCACCGCCATGACATTGGCTATGGATAACGATATGACCCTGGTTTGCTTTGGCTTGGCAGAAGAAAACAGTATTGTCCGCGTGGTCCGTGGCGAAGCCATTGGCACCACCGTAAAAAATAAGTTTTAAGGAGGACTACATTATGGCAGTCGATTTTACCGAATACGGAAGAAAAATGGAAAAGGCTCTGGACCATTTGGCAGAGGAGTTTGGTGCAGTTCGTGCAGGCCGTGCAAACGCAAAGGTTCTGGACCGAATCACAGTTGAATACTATGGAAGTGAGACGCCCCTCAACGGTGTGGCTACTATTTCTTCCCCTGATGCCCGCACTTTGGTGATCGCCCCCTGGGACAATAAGCTTTTGAGCGATATTCAGAAGGCAATTCAGATGAGCGAGCTGGGCATTAACCCTCAGAACGACGGCAAGGTCATTCGCCTGATCTTCCCCCAGCTGACAGAGGAACGCCGTAAGGAGCTGGCGAAGCAGGTTAAGAAGTACGCAGAGGATGCAAAGGTTGCAATGCGTAATGTCCGCCGGGACGGTATGGACTACATTAAGAAGCTGAAGAAGAACAGCGAAATCACCGAGGACGAGCAGAAGAAGGCAGAAAAGGATCTGCAGGATCTGCTGGATAAGTACACCAAAAAGGCAGACGAAGCATTGACAGCAAAAGAAAAGGAGCTCATGGCTCTCTAAGCTATAATAATTGGG
Source organism: Faecousia sp. (assembly GCA_045648245.1). GTDB lineage: Bacteria > Bacillota > Clostridia > Oscillospirales > Oscillospiraceae > Faecousia. Next base: position 3,882 of record JAZRNS010000057.1, read on the forward strand.
GGCGCTTGCGCCCCCTACAATTTATCAGAAAGAGGTGGTAATATGGCAAACAAACAGGAAAATATGCCCCGCCATATTGCGATCATTATGGACGGCAATGGCCGTTGGGCGAAAAAACGGGGACTTCCCCGCACCGCCGGTCATGCAGCCGGTGCGGAAGCCTTCCGCAGAACTGCCAATTATTGCCGCAGCTTGGGCGTGGAGTATTTGACCGTCTATGCATTTTCCACGGAGAATTGGCGCCGTTCTGCCGAAGAAGTATCCGGCATTATGCGCCTGTTGGGGAAATATTTGGAAGAAGCCCTTATGGATATGGAGAAGAACCATGTTCGCTTTAAATTTTTTGGAGATCTCAGCCGCCTGAGTCCACAGTTGCAAAAGCTGTGCCGGGATGCACAGACCCGCTCTGCAGGCTACGGTGATGTGCAGGTCAACTTCTGCCTGAACTACGGTGGCAGAGACGAGCTTGTTAAAGCCAGCAAAGCCTTTGCAGAGGATGTTGCCAAGGGGAAGTATAAGCCGGAAGATCTGACGGAGGAGCTACTGTCTACTTACCTGTATTCTGCAGATGTTCCCGATCCGGAACTGATCATCCGTCCGTCCGGAGAAATGCGAACCAGCAATTTTCTGCTGTGGCAGTCGGCATATTCCGAGTATGTGTTTTTGAATGTTCTGTGGCCTGATTTCCAGCCGAAGGATCTGGACGAGGCTATTTTGGAATACCAACGGCGTAACCGCCGTTTTGGAGGGGTATAAAGATGAAGACCCGTGTACTTGCAGCGGTAGCGCTGCTGCCGTTATTACTGATTGTTGTGTTGGCACTGCCTGCTGTTTTTACAGCCATTCTCTTTGGCGCTATGGCAGTGATCGCCGCCTATGAACTGCTGTGGGGAACCGGCTTGGTAAAGCATCCCCGCCTGATTGCCTATACGGCTGCTATGGCATTTTTTACTGCCATGTACAGCCATTTTCAGCTACCCTATGCCATTGCGCTGATTGGCATATTGGCGTTTATTGGTGTACTGTACGGTGAAATGCTGGCGTCCAAGGGAAAGCTGCCCTACGAAAAGCTGATGATCTGCTTTGCCGGTGGCGTGCTGGTGCCTTATTTGCTGACTGCCCTGGTGCGTCTGCACAGCAGCGAACATGGCCGCTTCTTTATTTTGATTCCCTGTGTGCTGGCATTTTTATCCGACACCGGTGCCTATTTTGCCGGGTGTGCCTTTGGTAAGCATAAGCTTGCCCCTACCATCAGCCCAAAAAAGACCGTAGAAGGTGTAATTGGCGGTGTAGCCGGAGCAATCGTTGGCATGCTGATTTACTGCGCTGTGCTGGATATTGCTTTCGGATTCCAGGCAAACTATTTCTATGCGGTTATTTATGGTCTGCTTGGTTCTATTACCGCCGTATTTGGCGATCTGAGCTTTTCTGCCATCAAGCGGCAGGTGGGCATTAAGGACTACGGCAACCTGATCCCCGGACATGGCGGCATTTTGGACCGCTTTGACTCCATGACGCTGGTTGCACCCCTGACAGAGGCGCTGATGCTTCTGATCCCGGTGGTGGTGAAATAATATGGTAAGGTGTGTAAGTATTCTTGGCTCTACCGGCTCAATCGGTCGGCAAAGCTTAGACATTATTGACCATTTGGGTCTGCCGGTCGTGGCACTGACTGCCGGAACCAGCGTGCAGCGCATGGCACAGCAATGCCGCAAGTACCGCCCGAAATTGGCGGTCATGGCTACTCAGGAAGCGGCAAAAGAGCTCCAAAAGGAGATTGCCGACCTGCCAACTGCCGTTGCGTGGGGTGAGGAAGGCTTGCTGCAGGCGGCTACCGTTCAGGAAGCGGATTGCATCATTACTGCCGTTGTGGGTATGGTAGGATTGAAGCCTACCTTGGCGGCGATCCGTGCTGGTAAGCGCATCGGCCTTGCTAATAAAGAAACACTGGTTTGTGCCGGTGAGCTGGTTATGGCAGAGGCAAAAAAGTATGATGCAGAAATCATTCCTGTGGACTCTGAGCATTCTGCAATTTTCCAATGCCTTATGGGCATGCATGACCCAAAAGAAATCAAGCGCATTATTCTGACCTGCTCCGGCGGTCCGTTCTATGGCAAGAGCAAAGCAGAATTGGGTGTGGTTACCAAGGCAGATGCCCTGCGCCATCCCAACTGGAAAATGGGCGAGAAGATCACCATTGACTGCGCCACCTTGATGAATAAGGGTCTGGAAGTGATTGAAGCTATGCGCCTTTACGACCTGCCCTTGGAGCGAGTAGATGTGCTGATCCACCGTCAGAGTATTGTGCATTCCATGGTGGAATTCACAGACGGTGCGGTAATGGCACAAATGGGAAGTCCGGATATGCGTCTGCCTATCCAGTTGGCAATGACCTATCCTGCCCGAGAGAATTGTGTTGTTGATCCTTTGGATCTGACCAACTGCGGTGCATTGACCTTTGCCCACCCGGATATGGAAGCATTTCCCTGTTTGGCGTTGGCACGGCACTGTGCCAAAACCGGCGGTACAGCCTGCTCGGTGATGAACGGTGCAAACGAAGAGGCTGTTGCCCTGTTTTTGAAGGGGGAAATTGGCTTCTATGATATTTACAATCTGGTGAAAAAGGCCGTGGATACCGTGCCTTTTGTGAAGAACCCCACCTTGGAGCAGATATTGGAATCTGACCGACTGGCGCGGGAATGTGTCAGGCGTTGGAAGAATGAATTGAAAGTTTGAGTGTTTTTATGACCATTGTTTTTGCGATCCTGCTGTTTAGCATTCTGATCTTTGTCCATGAGCTGGGACACTTTGTTGCGGCAAAGCTGTCCGGCGTTCAGGTAAATGAGTTTTCTATGTTCATGGGTCCTGCCCTGTTTAAAAAGCAGGTGGGAGATACCCTCTACTCCATTCGCTGTATTCCCATTGGCGGCTATTGCGCCATGGAGGGAGAGAACGAAGATACAGACAATCCCCGTTCTTTCCAAAAGGCAAAATGGTGGAAACGGCTGATTATTTTAGGAGCCGGTTCTGCAATGAATTTCATAGCAGGTCTGCTGATTTTGCTGCTGGTATTTGCGCCGGCAGAGCAATTTGTTCAGCCGGTGATCGCAGACGCAGAGCCGGGTTGTACCGTGGTGCGGGAAGACGGGTTGCATATTGGCGACCGGATCGTGCAGATGGATGGGGAGCGAATCTATGTCAGCTCTGACTTTTCTATGATCCTCTCCTTGAATCCCGGCGATGTCCACGATGTTGTGGTAGAGCGGGAAGGCAAGAAGGTGGAGCTGAATGATTTCCCCATGGAGACCCACCTGTTTGGCGACGAGGAAGTACCCCGCTTCGGATTTGAGTTTTCTGTGGAGGATGCCACCCTTGGCAACACCCTTCGCTACACTTGGAACAGTGCCATCAATGTGGTGCGTACCGTGCGAATCAGCCTGCAAATGCTGGTAAGGGGACAGGCGGGGGTTCAGGACTTATCCGGCCCTGTAGGCATTGTGCAGATCATGTCTGAAACAGCCCAAGCCTCCCAAACAGCACTGGATGCGCTGTTGAACATGCTCTACTTTGGCGGATTTATTGCCATTAACCTGGCAGTCATGAATCTGCTGCCCATTCCCGCGCTGGACGGCGGTCGAATCGTCAGTTTGCTGCTGCTTACCGCCTTTGAAGTAGTAACCGGAAAGAAGCCCAGTCAAAAAATTGAAGGCTATGTCCATGGAATCGGCATGATCTTATTGCTTGTGCTGATGGGATTGATTATGTTCAAAGATATTTTTACCATCTTTAAGGGGTAAATTGCTATGACTAGACAGATAAACGTTGGCTCGGTTGCCATCGGTGGCGGTGCTCCCGTGGTGATCCAGTCCATGCTCAATACAAAAACTACCGATGTGGCAGGCTCTTTGGAGCAGCTTCATAAGCTCCATGCAGCAGGCTGCCAAATCGCCCGATTGGCTGTGCCGGATATGGAGTCTGCCAAGACTTTTGCCGAGATTTGCAAGGAATCTCCCTTGCCTTTGGTAGCAGACATTCACTTTGATTATAAGCTGGCCATCGCCGCTGCAGAAGGCGGTGCTTCCAAAATTCGCATCAACCCCGGAAACATTGGTGGAGAAGACAGAGTACAGGCTGTGGTAGCGGTCTGTAAGGAGAAAAATATCCCCATTCGCATTGGCGTTAATGGGGGAAGCTTAGATAAAAAGCTGTTGGAAAAATACGGTCATCCCACAGCGGAAGCACTGGTAGAAAGTGCTTTTGAACACTTGGAGCTGCTGGAAAAGTACGGTTTTTATGACACTTGTGTGTCCATGAAATCCTCCACCGTACCTACGATGGTAGAGGCTGCCCGCCTGTTCCGCGAAAAGTGCGACTATCCTATTCATATCGGTGTTACAGAAACCGGTCCTGTGCGAATGGGACTAATGAAATCTGCTATGGGCATTGGCGCACTTTTATTGGACGGAATCGGTGATACGATCCGTGTGAGCCTGACGGATGACCCGGTGGAAGAGGTCTATGCCGCCAAGGATATTCTAAAGGCTGCCGGCCTGCGCAAAGAAGGGGTGAATATCATTTCCTGCCCCACCTGCGGCCGTACCAAAATCGACCTGATCGGTCTTGTGAATCAGGTAGACGAAGCGCTGAAGGATTGCCAAAAGCCAATCACCGTAGCGGTTATGGGCTGTGTTGTGAACGGCCCGGGCGAAGCACGGGAAGCAGATATCGGCATTGCCGGTGGCGACGGCTGCGGTATGATCTTTGAAAAGGGCCATCAGATTGAAAAGCTGCCCTATGACCGGCTGCTGCCGGCACTTTTAAAACGAATCAAGGAACTATAAAAGATTTACATTACGAGGAAACTATGAGTGAGCAAGTATTATTCCTGAATATGTTCCCGGACTATAAACCGCCTGAAGACCTGGCACAAATGCTTGGTCAGGCGGTCATTGCTGCTGCAGATATTGATCCGGCAACACGGAAGGTCTCGGTTGCGATCCATAGTGAAACCTATATTCCTCAGCGCATACTCGATCAGGCTGCCCAGCAGATCGCAGATTGCTATGGCTTGGTAGAGCTGACCCTCGTTGCCACCCACCCGGCCCATCAGCTCACAGCCATTGAGCCGGAGGAGCTGATGAATCTGTTTGTCTGTGTTAACTCCATGTGCCGCGGTTCGCTGGCAGGCGCTCAGTGGCAGTGGGAGGATAACACCCTACATATCTATTTGAAGGCAAACGGAAAAGCAGTACTTGAGGAGTGTGTCCAAAGCGTGCAAAAGCACCTGAAGGAGAAATTCTCGGTGCAGGTGGAAATTGAAATCCATGCCGGGGAAGTACTGGAAGGCAAGGCGCTTTTTGAAGCGATGGAAAAAATGCGTGAGGGCATGATGCAGGAGCTTCCCAAGATCGCAGACAGGCCTGCTGCAAAGGTAGAAAAGCCTCAGGATAACGGCGCTATCTACGGAAAGCCCTTTAAAGGAAATGCCATTTCCATGCAGGAACTGAATCTGGACATGGGCTTTGTGATCGTGGAAGGCCGCGTTTTCAATGTGGAGCATAAGGAACTGACCAAGCGCAATGCCTGGGTCATTAACTTTGATATAACCGATAATACATCCTCCATTCGGGTCAGCCGCTTTTTGGAGAAGAAGGATGCAGAGCCGATCTTGCAGGGTGTGAAACCGGGTGGTGTCTACCGCGTACAAGGTAAGCTGCTGATCGATAACTATACCAACGAAATGGTTCTGCGCCCCAATGGCATTATGCCCGGCTCTATGCCCAAACGGCAGGATGTGGCAGAGGGCATGAAGCGAGTGGAGCTGCATTTGCACACCTCCATGAGCAATATGGACGCCCTGACCGCCACAAAAGCTGCCATCAATCAGGCGGCCGCATGGGGACATCGGGCCATTGCCATTACAGACCACGGCTGTGTCCAGTCCTTCACCGATGCTATGCATGCTGTGGAATGGGGCAATCCTGTGGTGGCAGGCACCAATGAAAAGATCAAGATTCTCTACGGCTGTGAAGGCTACTATGTCAATGATGTGGATGACCGTGTGGTGGTCCATGGCAGCCAAAATATGACCTTCGATCAGGAATTCGTTGCCTTTGATTTGGAAACCACCGGCTTATCTGCCCGGGAAGACCGGATCATTGAGATCGGCGCAGTTTTGTTCCGTGGCGGCAAGGAGATTGACCGGTTCCAAACCTTTGTGGACCCCGAGATACCCCTGCAGCAGCAAACTACAGAGCTGACCGGCATTACCGACCAAATGCTTCAGGGCGCACCGAAGATACAGCAGGTTCTGCCGAAGTTCTTGGAATTTGCCAAGGGACGGGTGCTGGTTGCCCATAATGCGGATTTCGATACAGCATTTATCCGTCAGGCATGCCGACGGCAAAAGCTGCCCTACGATTTTACATCGGCAGATACACTGGTGCTATCCCAAAATATCATGACCCAGCTTAGCAAGCATAAGCTGGATGTGGTTGCCGATGCTCTGGGCTTGCCGGAATTTAACCACCACCGCGCCGCAGACGATGCCCTGATCTGCGGTATGATTATGGTTCGTTTCTTCCAAATGCTGGAGGAAATGGATGTCCACGACCTGCAAAGCATCAATCCGGCGATGGAGCCCATCCGTGGACAGCGCCGCAGAGACGATCGCTATGCCCAGCACATCATTCTGCTGGCAAAGAATCAGCTTGGTCTGCGAAATCTGTACCAGCTGATCTCTGAGGCAAACCTCTATCACTTCAAGCGCGTTCCCCGCATCCTGAAGTCTGAACTGCTGAAGCTGCGGGAAGGCCTTATAATCGGCTCTGCGTGCGAAAATAACGAGCTGTTTCAGGCAGTAATTAAGGGCAGAAGTGATGAAGAATTAAAGCGCATTGCCGCTTTCTACGACTATTTGGAAATCCAGCCCCTTGCCAACAACCGCTTTATGCTAGAAAAGGGTTTGGCAAAGGATGAAGAGCAACTGCGCGCCTATAACAGAACCATCGTTCGCTTGGGCGAGGAAATGGGCAAAATGGTGGTTGCCACCGGCGATGTCCACTTCCTGAATCCGGAGGACGAAATTTTCCGCCATATCCTCCTTGCCACCAAGGGCTTTGACGATGCGGATAAACCCAACCCCCTGTACCTGCGTACCACCGGCGAGATGCTGCAGGAATTTTCCTATTTGGGCGAAGAAAAGGCAAGGGAAGTGGTGGTTACCAATCCAAACCGGATCGTAGATATGTGCGAAGAAATTCGCCCGGTTCCCCATAACCTGTTTGCCCCCAAGATCGAAAACTCCGTGGAAGACCTGAAAGCACTGGTGTACGGAAAAATGCACCGGCTGTACGGTGAAAACCCGCCGGAGCTGATCGTAAAGCGTGTGGAAACAGAGCTGGGCGATATTATCAACTGCCACTACGATGTGATCTACATGTCTGCTCAGCGGCTGGTGCAGAACTCTTTGGAAAATGGCTACCTGGTTGGCTCCCGTGGCTCTGTTGGCTCGTCCATTGTGGCATTTATGTCCGGTATTACGGAGGTAAATTCCTTCCCGCCTCACTACCGCTGCCCCAATGGAAACTGTAAGTACACAACCTTCGATGTGCCGGAAGGATACGAATGCGGTGCCGACTTGCCGGACGCTGTATGTCCCAAATGCGGAACGCCCTACGCCAAGGAAGGCTTTAATATTCCCTTCGAAACCTTCTTGGGCTTCGGCGGCGACAAGGTGCCGGATATCGACCTGAACTTCTCCGGCGAATATCAGGCCCGCGCCCACGCCTACTGTACGGAAATGTTTGGGAAATCCCATGTTTTTCGTGCCGGCACCGTGGGTACTGTGGCGGAAAAGACCGCCTTTGGCTATGTGAAAAAGTACTTGGAGGAGCGGGGTAAGACCGCTACCAATGCAGAAAAGGCGCGACTTGCCGCCGGTTGCGTAGGTGTGCGCCGTACCACCGGTCAGCACCCCGGCGGTCTGGTGGTTATCCCCCAGGAAAATGAAATTTGGGATTTCTGTCCTGTACAGCATCCGGCAGACGACCCCAACTCCGATCAAATCACCACCCACTTTGAATATCACTCCATGGAGGAAAACCTCCTGAAGCTGGATATGCTGGGTCATGACGATCCCACCATGATCCGTATGATGGAGGATATGACCGGTGTGGATGCCAAACAGATCCCCCTGGACGATAAAAAGACCATGTCTATCTTCACATCCTCCAAGGTCCTTGGCTATGAAAACGATCCTTTGTTAGGTCCTACCGGTGCGGTTGCAGTTCCGGAGTTCAACACCCGCTTCACCCGCGGCGTTTTGTTGGATACCAAGCCGGATAAATTCGACTTTTTGGTGCGTATTTCCGGCTATACCCACGGCACGGATGTGTGGCTGGGCAATGCAAAGGATCTGATCGTTTCCGGGACAGCAAGGGTGGACCAAACCATCGGTTGTCGAGACGATATTATGATCTACCTGATCTCCTGCGGTATCCCTGAGCAGCGCTCCTTTAAGATCATGGAGTCTGTCCGTAAAGGCAAGGGTCTGCCGGAGGGTGCAGAGCAGGAAATGATGGATGCTGGTGTGCCCGATTGGTATATCGGTTCTTGTAAAAAGATCAAATACCTGTTCCCCAAGGCTCACGCCGTTGCGTATGTTATGATGGCATTCCGCATTGCGTGGTTTAAGGTCAACTACCCCTTGGCGTTCTACGCAGCCTATTTCTACCGCCGGAGTCAAAAGGGCGGCTTTGATGCGGTGCTGATGACCCACGGCAAGGATGCGGTTTTGGCAAATATTGAGGCCATTGACAATAACGAAAATGCCACCGCCAAGGATGAAGACCTGCTGACTACTTTGGAGGTTGTCTATGAATTCTACCTGCGTGGTTTGGAATTCTTACCCATCGACCTGTATAAGAGCCATGCAACCAAGTTCCTGATTGAAGACGGCAAGCTTCGCCCGCCCTTTGTAGCGATCTCCGGCTTGGGCGAAAGTGCCGCATGGGATCTGATGCACGGCAGAGAGGGCAAGCAGTTTGTGTCCATTGAGGAAGTGGCACTGGCATGCCCAAAGGTCAGTAAGACCCATATTCAAATGCTCAAAGAAGCCGGCGCATTTGGCAATATGCCGGAAACCGATCAGATAAGCCTATTTTGAGGAGTGTATAGTATGCAGGATATTGGTACACAGTTTCACATTCGTTGCAATGCCGATCAGGTTGGCCGCTATTGCTTTCTGCCCGGCGATCCGGGCAGATGTGAGGCCATCGCTGCCTATTTTGAAAACCCGGTCCATGTGGGTATGAACCGGGAGTATAACATCTACACCGGCACGCTGCTGGGACAAAAGGTTTCCGTTTGCTCCACAGGTATTGGCGGTCCTTCTGCTTCCATTGCCATGGAGGAGCTGCATAATATCGGTGTGGATACCTTTATCCGGGTAGGCACCTGCGGCGGTATCGCTATGGATGTACTGCCAGGCGATGTGGTGGTTGCCACCGGCGCTGTGCGCTATGAGCATACTTCTATGGAATATGCCCCAATTGAATATCCCGCTGTTCCGGATTTTGACATTACTGCGGCGCTGAAGGCTGCCGGCGAGGATTTGGGATACCGTATCCACGCAGGCGTTGTCCAGTGTAAGGATTCCTTTTACGGACAGCATGCCCCGGAAAAATCCCCGGTATTTTACGATCTTTTGAATAAATGGGAAAGCTATCGGCGGCTGGGCGTGAAGGCCAGCGAAATGGAGTCGGCGGCACTGTTCGTTGTGGCGGCGGCGCTGGGTGTCCGTTGCGGCAGCTGCTTCCATGTTGTTTGGAATCAGGAACGAGAGAAAGCCGGTTTGGAAATGCCGATGACCGAAGATACCAGCGGTGCAATCAAAGTTGGCGTGGAAGCCATGAAACGCATAATTACAGAAGATATGAAAAAATCAGGCTCAGTTTGAGCCTGATTTTTTGCTTGGAATATTGGATATAATCACCGCAATAAACATTAGTATACAGCCTGTACTTTCCCAGGAATTCATGACCTCGCTGAGCAGCCACCAGCCACACAGTACCGCAAATACCGACTCTAAACTCATCAACACCGAAGCGGCAGTGGGGGACAGGTTCTTTTGACCGGCAATTTGCAATGCGTAAGCCACACCCATGGAAAGGAAGCCGGCATAACATAAAGGAAACCAGCAATCCAAAATGGCAGGCATGGTGGGCGTTTCTGTAAAAACCATCACGATTGCAGACAAAAGGGCACAAACCAGCGCCTGAATCATATTCAGCCGCAGGGTGTCGGCTTGGGGAGCAAACTTGTCCACAAAGACAATCTGCACTGCAAACATCAGCGCACAGCCCAATAATAGCAGGTCGCTGCGCAAAATGGAAGTTACGCCTACGCCGCACAGACAGTAGAGACCCACAACAGCCAGCGCCACGCTGAACAGAAGGATAATAGACGGCTTTTTCTTTTGGAAAATGCCGATGATCGGCACGATCACAATGTACATAGCCGTTAAAAAAGCAGATTTTCCCGCGTCGGTGTCGGTTAGTCCCAACTGCTGCAGATTACAGGCTAAAAATAAAGGAATACCGCAAAGGATACCTGCCAGCCAAAGCTGTTTGTCGCCCCAGCGGGAGAGGAAAGTTTTTCCGTCTGTCTTTTTGTGGTCTGTAATTGCGATTACAGGAATCAATCCGATCACTGCCAGCGCGCAGCGAACTGCCTGGAAAGTAAATGCGCCAATATAGTTTGCACCCACACTTTGGGCGACAAAGGTAGAACCCCAAATCATAGTGGCAAGCACCAAATAAAGGCTTCCTGAAAGTTGTTTCTTCATATGTATCACCGCCTGATAATTTAGCATACCTTGGGGAAATTTGCAATATAGCTATTCTTCCGATTGAAATATACAGTCTTTGTGTTATAATGGATAAAAAGAAAAACTGCCTAAAATCAGGAGGAAAATATGGAAAATAATACGATTCGCAAAAGGGAAGAAATCCCTGTAGAAGATACTTGGGCAATAGAAGACCTGTACGCTAACGACGAAAGCTGGGAGCAGGACCTTGCCTGGCTGGAGCAGGAGCGGGACGAGCTGGCAAAATATGCCGGCCATTTGTCTGACAACGCCCAGACACTCTATGACTACCTGTATCGAACCGAGCAGGCAAACGAGCGCGCTGGCAGATTGGCAGCCTACTGTATGCGCAAAAGCGATGAAGATACCCGTAACGCCCATTATCAGGGGCTGGTGGGTAAGTTTATGAGCATCGCCGTGGGTCTGAACACAGCACTAAGCTTTGAAACCCCGGAGATCACCGCCATTTCTGACGAAACCCTGAACGGCTTCTACAGCCAGTGTGCTAAGCTGGAGCGCTACCACCGCTACCTGACCGACCTTCGCCGCATGAAGGATCATATCCTGTCTCCGGCAGAAGAAAGACTGCTGGCGTCTGCCGGTGAAATGGCACAGGCACCGGATCAGATTTACGGCATGTTTGCCGATGCAGACCTGACCTTCCAGGACGCAGAAGACAGCGAGGGGAAGAAGCACCCCATCAGCCAGGGAACATTTGTTGCCTGTCAGGAAAGCAGCGACCGGGTTCTGCGTAAAAATGCCTATGAAAGCCTGTATAAAGGCTTTGGCGCATTTAAGAACACCGCTGCAGGCCTTTTAAATGCCCAAAATAAGCAACTGAAATTCTTCGCCGAGGCACGGAAGTACCCCAATGCTTTTGAAGCTTCCCTAGACAGCACCAATGTGCCCACCTCTGTCTATTTGAATCTGATTGAAGCAGTTCATAAAAACCTGGACAAAATGCATCGCTATGTGCGCCTGCGTAAAAAGCTGCTGGACGTGGATGAATTGCATTTTTACGATGTTTATGCACCCTTGGTTGCAGATGTGGACCGGAAGATTCCCTTTGCCGAAGCCAAGCAGACTGTTTATGATGCCCTTGCGCCCATGGGTGAATACTACCGTTCTATTCTCAAAGAGGGCTTTGATAACCGCTGGATCGATGTGTACCAAAACGAGGGTAAGCGCAGCGGTGCTTATTCCTCCGGTGCAAAGGTTCACCCCTATGTTCTGCTGAACTACACCGGCACCTTGGACAGCCAGTTTACCTTGGCACACGAAATGGGTCATGCGCTGCACTCCTATCTTTCCAATAAGACCCAAAACCATGTAGATGCGGGCTATGTGATCTTCGTGGCGGAGGTTGCCTCTACCTGCAATGAAGCTTTGCTCATGGAATATCTGCTGGCTAAGACTACCGATAAGAAGGAACGGGCATACCTCATTAACCACTTCTTAGAGCAGTTTAAGGGAACCCTGTTCCGTCAAACCATGTTTGCGGAGTTTGAACTGAACATTGGCCGCATGGTTAGTGAGGGCAAAACCCTGACCGCCGATGTGCTGAGTCAGGAGTATCGCCGTTTGAACGAACTGTACTTTGGACCGGATATGGTAGTGGATGACAACATTGCTGTGGAATGGGCAAGAATTCCCCATTTCTACTATGACTACTATGTGTTCCAGTATGCAACCGGTTACTCCGCCGCCATTGCTCTGTCCAGACGGATTTTGCAAGAGGGTGAAACCGCAGTTGCCGATTACCTTGGCTTCTTGTCCGGCGGTTGCTCCAAGAGTCCTATCGACCTTTTGAAGGGCGCAGGTGTGGATATGACAAGCCCCGAGCCTGTAGCACAGGCACTGGAGCTGTTTGGTGAATTGCTTGGTGAAATGGAGGCTTTGGTTGACTGATGGCAGATCTGTTTCTTCCTACCTTGCACACCTTTGCCATGGGAAACGGCTTCACCGGCTCCTGCGGAGATTTCCGGTTCAAGATCAAGCCCAATATTGTTATGAAAACAAAAAAAGAAGTGGACATGGAAGCCAGCTCCATTCAGGCACAGTTTTGGCACGGCCCGTATTGCTTTGAAAAAAGCACTGTAGAAGGGGAACAGACCTTTCCCATGAGCGACGAGGGCCGCGCCTCCATGAAATCCTGGCTGGAGGAAAA
>JAZRNS010000058.1:0-2985 GCA_045648245.1 Faecousia sp.
TATTCTGTCCGTTAAGGGCGGTGTGGGCGCGATCATTGAATGGGGCGGTGAAGGTGTTGCAACTCTTTCCGTTCCGGAGCGTGCCACCATTACCAACATGGGTGCGGAGCTGGGTGCAACTACCTCTATTTTCCCCTCTGATGAGGTAACTCGTCAGTTCCTAAAGGCACAGGGCCGTGAGGCAGATTATGTCCCCCTGTCCTCTGACCCCGATGCCCAGTATGATAAGGTGATCGATATTGATCTGTCTGCGCTGAAGCCCATGATTGCTTGCCCCCACAGCCCCGATAATGTTGTGGAGGTGGCCAGCCTGAAGGACACCAAGGTGGATCAGGTATGTATCGGTTCCTGCACCAACTCTTCTCTGCTGGATCTTTTGAAGGTAGCAGCAATCCTGAAGGGCAAGACCATTGCGCCCGGTGTGAGTTTGTCTATTTCCCCCGGTTCCCGTCAGGTTTTGACCATGCTTGCAAACTGCGGCGCTCTGGCAGATATTCTTGCCAGCGGTGCCCGTCTGCTGGAGTGTGCTTGCGGTCCCTGTATTGGCATGGGCTTCTCCCCCAACTCTGCCGGTGTCAGCCTTCGTACCTTCAACCGGAACTTCCTTGGCCGCAGCGGCACAAAGGACGGTCAGGTACATCTAGTATCTCCGGAAACAGCCGCTGCATCCGCATTGACCGGCTACATCACAGATCCTACCACCTTGGATCCCATTGGAGAAATCAAGCTGCCTGAGCAGTTCCTGATCGATGATTCCTCTGTGCTTGCTCCCCTGCGTGCAGCAGAAGCTGTCAATGCGGAGGTTCTACGGGGTCCCAACATTAAGGAATTCCCCAAGAGCAAGCCCTTCTCCGATTCTTTAACTGCACAACTGGTCTTGAAAGTAGAAGATAACATCACCACCGACCATATTATGCCTGCAGGTGCTAAGATCCTGCCCTACCGCTCCAACATTCCCCATCTGTCCCAGTTCTGCTTCGAGGTTTGCGATCCGGCATTCCCGGAGCGAGCCAAGGCAGCCGGTGATGGCATTATCGTTGGCGGCAGCAACTACGGTCAGGGTTCTTCCAGAGAGCATGCTGCTTTGGTTCCCATGTACTTAGGAATCCGTTGCGTAATCGCAAAGAGCTTTGCCCGTATCCATGTGGCAAACCTGATCAACGCCGGTATTCTGCCCCTGACCTTTGAAAATCCTGAGGATTACGAGGGTTTGGCACAGGATCATGTATTGAAGCTGAAGGATCTGCCTGCAGGTATTGCTGAAGGTAAGGTGGTTATTGAAAACGCTACCACCGGTACAACCTTCACTGCGCTGTGTGATCTGTCCCAGCGGCAGCAAGCCATTTTGCTGGCCGGCGGTCTTTTGAACTACACCAAGGAGGGTGGACAATGAACGAACTGAATCAGGCCTGCGAGGCCTTCCGTACACTTTTGCAGGAGCAGATGGATCGCATCGCCAAGATGGACTGCCAGAAAACTGACTTCTCTACTAAGAAAACCGTTACCATCGGTGTCATTGACGGCGACGGCATTGGCCCTATCATCACCGGACAGGCTGCCCGGGTTTTGGAAAAGCTGATGGCAGACGAAATTGCCGCAGGTTCTATCGTAATCAAGCAAATCGAGGGATTGACCATTGAGAACCGCTTGGAAAAGAATCAGGCAATTCCCGACGATGTATTGGCAGAAATCAAAGCCTGCGACGTTCTGTTAAAGGGTCCTACCACGACCCCCCATGGCGGTACCATGGAGTCTGCAAATGTGGCTATGCGGCGGGAGCTGGATCTTTACGCCAATGTACGCCCCGTTTCCATTCCCGAAAAGAACATTGACTGGATGTTCTACCGGGAGAACACCGAAGGCGAATATGTTTTGGGTAGCCGGGGCATTGAATTGCCCGGCATGGCAGTAGACTTCAAGGTAACCACCGATTTGGGTACTCGCAGAATTGCAAGAGCTGCCTTTGACTATGCAAAGCAGAACGGCAAAAACCATGTGTCCATCGTTACCAAGGCAAACATCATGAAAAAGACAGACGGTAAGTTTACCGCGATCTGCCATGAGATCGCCCAGGAATATCCCGGCATTGAGGTAGAGGATTACTACATCGACATCATGACTGCAAATCTGCTGAAGGAGAACCTGCAGAGCAAGTTTAAGGTCATACTGCTCCCCAACTTATATGGCGACATCATCACTGATGAGGCCGCTCAAATTCAGGGCGGTGTTGGCACAGCAGGCAGCGCTAACATCGGCGACCGCTATGCCATGTTCGAAGCGATCCATGGCTCTGCACCCCGTATGATCGAGCGGGGCATGGGCGAATATGCAAACCCTGACAGCATTTTGAAGGCAGCAGCAATGCTTCTGCGGCACATCTGCCGCCCGGAGGCTGCCGCAAAGCTGGAAAATGCTATGGCAACCTGCCCGGTAAAGATCACCGGCAACACAGACGGCGCAACCTGCGCACAGTATGCAGACGCACTGATGGCTATGCTCTAAGTATAAAATCGCCCCCTATGGAAAAAATCTCCGTAGGGGGTGTTTTTTTGAAGAAAAGGAAATATTTTGGCTCCGGTTTGGCTGGTTTGTGTGCCGGTACGGTCAACGGTCTGTTCGGTGCAGGAGGCGGCATGGTCCTTGTTCCATTACTGACCGGCCTTACGGATCTACCGGACGAGGAGATCTTCCCCTCCTCTGTGTCTATTATTTTGCCGATCTGTCTGGTTTCCTTAAGCTATTCCCTGTGGGGTACGACATTCGATTGGCAAACGGTACTCCCCTATCTGATCGGCAGCGCCGCCGGAGGGATTTTGGCCGGTTTATTCGGCAGGCGAATCCCCACCCTTTGGCTGCATCGATTGTTGGGGGCATTGATCCTTTGGGGAGGGGTGCGTTACCTGTGCTAGAATCACTCCCTGTTGTTTTGATTATTGGAACATTTCTCGGCTTCTTGGCAGGAATTGGTGTTGGCGGTGGCAGTCT
>JAZRNS010000059.1:0-5524 GCA_045648245.1 Faecousia sp.
GGGACAGTCAAGCTTTTCCGGAAGCGGCTCTTTGCTTGTAGGATCAGGCACAAAAATGCCAAAGGAATGTTTAGAAACAAAAAGGCAATATGGCCCAATGCCAAAAGGGCGGCAAGACCGCCAAGACCGGGGATCCATATACACAGGGAAAATAACACAGCCCAGCCAAACAATACCCCCTGGGGATAAATGAGAAAGTCCAGCTTTTTCTTTTCCATAAAACCACCTCAAAAATAGGATAACACAAAACCCGTAATAGTTCCACAAAAACCGGAGAAGACAAGCCTTCTCCGGTTTCGTGCGTTATACCACTTCGCCTAAGCCGGCATGTTTTGTCAGCTCTGCTTTGTTGCAAAGCTGGGACAAAGAACAGCCGTTTCGAATCATTTCATAGTATTCCAAAATCATAGTCCCAAGCACCGAGTCAGACGCAACACAGGCAACCTCCTGCAGTACCTTTGCTGCAGTGTCCTTGGCTTGAGCCAGTTCTGCTTCTGCAAGATAACGGTGAAGACCGGCAGCCGCGCCCACGGCGATATAAGCCGGTGTGATGCCCATCTCCAAAGCAAGAGAGGCAGATCCAATCATGCGGTCTGCAGGGCTGAGCTTTCTGGCAGGGTCGCCGCCAACCCGCTGGCAGGTATCCTTCAGCGCAGCGTTGGTGAAACGGTACAGCAGATCGCAAATATGGGTTTGCAGGGCAAACAGGTCAGCGCCGTACTTCTTGGACAAAGTCATTGCGCTTTCCAACATGGCGTTCTGCACCAGAATACGAACCTCCGGAACGGCGATAGACTGATAGATATACTCCATGTTCAACAGATCGCCTAAGTATGCACAGGTAGCATGTCCCATATTGTGAATAAACAGCTTGCGCTTGATATAGAAATCAAAGGGTGCATAGGGAACCATGTTTTTGATGTCCGGAATGCTGCCTTTGAAGGCATCCTTGTCGGTGGGCAGGAAGCCATAGCGCTCTACGCACACCCGCATAGGCTCGCCATCCTTCATCTCGTCTGTCTGCACAGGAACCATACGACCGATGGAAGCCTCCACCAGACCTACCGTTTCATCAAACAGAGCCTTTTCTGCTTCTGTCAGCTGCTCCTTAAGCATGCCTTCTAAAATCTTGTTGGCATCGTTCAGGTTTTCGCAGATGATGATATTCAACGGTCCTTTTCCCTCACTCCAGCGCTTGCGCAAGCCGGCAACGATGTTGGGAACGATAAACTTCAGGATACGGGCACCAACGGCGGTAGCCATAATATCGCAACCGGCAATGGCAGCGGCAGCAGCCTCTGTGTCGTTGCCGTTGACTGCGGTAACATGCTCGACCCATACATCCTCATGACCCTGGGATGACACATAACGGATGGGGTAACGGCGGTTTTCCTGCAATGCCTTCACGACCGGCTCAGCCACATCGATAAAGGTTACTTCGTAGCCGGACTGGCTTAAAAGCGCACCAATAAATCCACGACCGATATTACCGCCACCATACATAACAGCTTGTTTCATAGCAAATACCTCGCCAGTAAAATTAGTTACACTCAGCAACCAGCGGACCTGCAAGCTCCTTCAGGTAGAAGAGTCTGCCGGGCAGGGTGGGGATGAAGGTAGAGGTGATTGCGGGGTGAGGACCGTAGTGCAGTGTGGTCAGGAAGCTCATGCCCTGCCAGCCCATGCCTCTGCCCAGCGCACCGTCAGCACCACCGATGGCGTAGTCAGCCTGCAGGAACAGGCCGGGGCCGATGGTGTTTGCGGTACAGGGAACCAAAGTGGTACGGCTCTTGAAGCTGGTTAGCGCGTTCTGCTCGATGGTCAGGGGGTGCAGCTTTGCGCCAATGCGGTGGGTAGCGGCCTTCCACTGCTCAACAGTCTCGTAATCGGCTGCAAAATGAGGCCCCCAGAAAGCGATGTGGCACATACGGCCAATGCCGTAAACCAGCACCAGCTTAGCGCCTTCTGCCTTCAGTGCGCTGATCTTGCCGGCGTAAGTGGGCAGGTTTTCCTTGGTGGCAAAGTTGCGCTGTGTTGCGGGAATGGTGTTATTCAGCTTGTTAAAGAAAGCCTGCTTCATGGAGTATTCGAAGGAAGCGGGGTTGCTGCTGTCCAGGGTGTTGCCCTCAGCATCGGCCCACTCGTCCATGTTAAAGGTGTAGACGTGGTCGCAGTTTACCTTCCACTCGTTGAGGAAGTAAGCAGCCCAGCGGTACATACCCATAGGGCCAACAGGCAGGATCATTGCCAGCTTCTGACCGGCTTCTGCGGTCAGCTTGATCTGCATAGCGATCTCATGACCCATCAGGGTGTCGAAATCACCCAAAGACTCACACTCTACAGGCTGGAACTTTTCGTTCCAGAAATCTTCTCTCTGAACGCCCATTTCGCAGCATGCGTCAATCTTCTGCATATCCCAACCTGCGGGATAGAAGTTCTCCAGCAGAGAACCCTTAACAGTGCTCATAAAATCCATAATTTCGATCTCCTTTGTTTTTTTAAATTAAGGCAGCAGCCTTTTTGTTGTTCCTTTTAAGTAAACCTGGCACATGCGGAAGCCCTCTGCATAGGCAGCGCCGCACTGATAGCCCCGGTAACGGGAGCAGGTTTTGACCATGTCGGCAAAGTCAATGCCGTCATGCTCCCGCATCCAAACCAGTTGGCTTTCGTGGCACTCCAGCATATTGATCTTCAGGTCGATCTCATCGCTGATGTCCACATATTCTGTGGGCTGGAAGTTTACACCGGCAAGGGTATCCATGTAGTAAACAGGTACCAGCCGTGCAGGCTTGCCGTCGGGCTTGCTGTACACATGGGGATAGTCTGTATAATTGGGGAGGGTTGCGGTGAAACAGGCATCAAAGACCAGCCGGGAAACGGCAGTATGGTCGGGCATATAATCGTCGGGATTGTGGGTAATGATAAAATCCGGATCTGCATAGCGGATAATGTCCACCAGCTTATCTCTGGCCTCCTTGCCGCTGTCGAAGATCTCCAGATCATCAAATCCGGCGCTGATCACTTCAATGCCAGCCAGGGAACCGGCCTTTTTTGCCTCGTTGGCACGAATGACCCGCAGCTCATCCGGCGGGATGACCACATGTCCCAGATTGCCGCTGGATGCATGGCAGACGACCACTCTGTCGCCCCGTTTGACACACTTTGCCAAAGTGCCGGCGCAAGCGATTTCAATGTCGTCGGGATGACAACCGATAGCTAAAACGTTCATAATATCCTCCTTTTGGTAGATTATGCCTTCAGTATAATGGAGAAAAGGTTATTATTGGATTGACAAAACGGTGAAAGATTTATAAAATAAGCTCAATATAATAAGAAAATAAAATGTGAGCCTTATTGTGAGGGAGGACCTATGGAAGAAAAGAGAGGAATACCCCTGAAAAGCGAGCTGGGTGTTACCAGACTGATCAGCGATTTTTACTGTGAGTTGCCGGAGGATTTTGACCATGCCGATGAGAGCCACCAAGGCTGGGAATTTGTGTATGTGGACGACGGAAAGGTCAGTGTCTGTGCGGATAATGCCACCTATATTCTTAAAAAGGGCGAAATGGTTTGCCACAAGCCCTTTGAACATCATAAGCTAAAGCCCTATGAGGGCAAGGCGGCAATTATTGTGATTTGCTTTGAGTCGTCGGACGAATATATGGCTTATTTTAATAAAAAGATCCTCTCTGTCAATCAGCGGCAAAAGCAGTATCTCAATGACATTGCGGATATGGGCAGAACCGTCTTTCAGCCCAAAGCTCCGCTACAAATCGTGGAGGACGGACAGATGGACCCTGCGGAGGGGGCAACGCCCTTAAACCTGCAGTTCGTAAAAAACCTGATTCAGGTTTTGCTTCTGTCGCTAGTGAATGCAGATACCACAGAGAAGACAAGCCGAATTACAGTCTACGAGCAAACCTGGAAGCGAAAGACCCTCACAAAGCACATCGTGGAATACTTGAAGGAAAACATGCATCAGGAAATAAGGCTGGAAGATATATCCAGCCACTTTTCCTATTCTCTGTCCAGCATAAAACGAATCTTCAAAGAGGAGATGGGTTGCAGCATCATTGCATATTTAAATAACCTGCGCATGCAAAAAGCAAAGGCACTGCTGCTGGGCAGCGACAGTGCCATTAGTCAGATCGCCCATGCGCTGGGCTTTTCCAATGTATATTATTTTTCTGTGGCATTTAAGAAGAAATGGGGCATCAGCCCCAGCGGCTTCCGGGCTGCCAATATGGACAAATAGCAATTACGCATCCACTAGGGCAGTGAGCCTTAGTGGATGCGTTTTTAATCTTCTGTAATAACAAAAAGGTCGTTAGGTGTGCAGTTTAGAAGCAAGCACATGGTTTCAATGTTTTCATAGCGAATAGACTTGGTCTGATTATTTACCATCTTGTTAAAGTTCTGGTAACTCATGCCCAATTGCTTATAAAGCCAGTACTTTGTTTTTCCCCGTTCCTCCAACAAACGCAGTATATCTAACTTTATCATAAGGCACTCTCCCATGTTACATATTTTAATGAGATAATACCTTAATGTTATGCTTTACATATAGACTAATGCGTTATATAATGAAACAGTCTATATGTGATAGGAGGCAAACATATTTGATTATAGATATAACCGGAACGATTTTAATACCCGGCAATCTAGGAAAGGATTGTCCGGGGAACGGAACAGATCCTAAAATAGAATGTCGCTGTGATGAATGTGATTATATGCAGTGTTGTTTGGATGATGCTGACCAAGGGAAATGCACCAAATGCAAGCACAGAGAATGTCCGAGGGCGGGCAGCTGTTTGTAAAGGGATCTGTAGGGTCCGATTCCCGACGGGACCCAAAAAAAGACAGACACCCAATGGTGTCTGTCTTTTTTGGTGACCCGTACGGGAATCGAACCCATGTTACCGCCGTGAAAGGGCGGTGTCTTAACCGCTTGACCAACGGGCCTGGTAGCGGCGACCTGATTCGAACAGGTGACATACCGGGTATGAACCGGGTACTCTACCAGCTGAGTTACGCCGCCATATTTCTGTAATGCCGAAATCAGCTTTCTTATTATACCCATCATATTGGGTTTTGTCAAGGGGAATCTTCGTATTTTTCAGGAAATTTTTGGCGATACTATATCAGACACAAAAAAACAACTGTTCGAGGTGTATTTTATGGAGTTTTGGAAGAAGTCTTTTCTCTTTGCTGTAGGCGGCTGCAGCTATATGACTTTGGAATTTCTATGGAGAGGCTGGAGCCACGGCAGTATGTTTCTGGCAGGAGGAAGCTGCTTTCTGCTGCTGGGTATGCTGGATGGATGGAAGCAACCCCCGGCTGTGCGTGCCTTGGCAGGTGCTGCCGTGATCACCGCTGTGGAGCTGCTCACAGGATTGATGGTGAATACCGATCACAGAGTCTGGGATTACCGGGATCAGCTGTTGAACTACCGTGGACAAATATGCCTTGGTTTCAGTCTGCTATGGATTCCTGTGAGTCTGGGAGGTATGCTGCTTTACCGCCT
>JAZRNS010000060.1:0-11774 GCA_045648245.1 Faecousia sp.
GGCGAGGTTAATTTGGATATAACCTTAACCGTTCCGGTTGAATTGGATAACGAATTCCAAAATAAAATCGGTTATCTCGATTGGGAATTTATGATTGAAGAGTTCCCTATTGAGGAAGGAGATCCCAAACCACCGCAGACCGGAGACAATTCAAATATGGGATTGTGGTTTGCTCTTATGCTTAGCTCTTTTACCATGTTAATTATTCTTTTAGTATGGCGTAAAAAGGATAAGGAGAAGGTCGAAAACGCCGTTCAGCGCTGATCAAGGAGGAGTAAGGCGTGAAGAACCAAGCAAATAAAACACCCTATAAACGAATAGCCTTAGCCCTCAGCTTGTGCACTCTTATCATTTGGGGCATTCTCGGCACAGGTGCATCGCTGGCGTGGTTTATTGATACCTCTCCTGAAATCAACAACATTTTTCATTTTGCAGAATTTGATTTGGTGGTATCTCATCGTTTGACCGATGGAAAATGGCAAGAGGTTGACAGTCAGACCAAGATTTTTGATGAAGAAGCGTTATACGAACCCGGCTATGTGCAGGTCGTATATCTGAAGGTGGAAAACAAAGGCACTGTTCCTTTTGAGTTCTCCACGGCAGTTAATGTTAATGGGTGTATTGAAGCGACCAATGTGTTTGGGCAGCTTTTTATGCTGCAGGATTACTTAAAGTTTGGTCTTGCTACTGCAAACACTGAGGAAGAAATGAAAGGTAGCATTCCAAACCGTGAAAAAGCGGTAGTGATTGCTGATATGCCCCTACATAACTATGATACCGAAACTGCAATTTTAGCACCTGGTGCAACCAAGTATATTGCACTGATCGTCCGTATGCCTGAAGAGGTTGGCAATGTAGCTAACTATCGTGGCGATATCGTCCCGAAGGTAGAACTTGGCATAACCGTAAAGGCAGAACAAATTCAAGACTAACCACCTTATAGCAACCCTTGAAAGGAGGATGATGGTGTGCGAAAACGTTATAACGATTTTTTCTACATTCCTAAACACGGAAAGATTCGTGAAAAAGTAATACTTACCCGCATTGTAACGACTATAACCATAGTGATTATGTGTCTTGCCGCTATGAGCTTTACCGCCTACGCCTATTTTTCATACAATATCACCTCTGCATGCAACGTCATCAAAGCCGCAACCTTTGAAACCAACGTCAATATCCAAATTACTGACGAAAACGGCGAAGCTGTGGAAGCGATTACCAGCAACTATAAATCACACGTAGCAACATTAAAGGCGAATACAACATATTTTGTCTCTTTAAAGCCCACAGATAAGAGTACAGCCAAGACTGGCTTTGTTATTGTAACGGCGGATGGCTGTAATAAATCGTATCATACCCAACAGCTTGGCGTGGACGGAGATAAAACCCGCCAGAAGATTACATTTACCCTCGTTCTCGGGGCAGATACGAAGGTTACTTTCCTTGCCCACTGGGGCACCTCCTCCTACTACGGATATAATAGTGATAGTGATCAGTACATTAAACAAGGTGAAACGGTGCAGATTCCTGTGAATGGTGTTGTGGCATCTGATGTTCAGGAGAATAACACCAAGGAACCAACTACTCTCGAAGAAACTACCCCGTCTACTACTGAAACAACAAAACCGCCAGAAACAACAACTCCGGAGGCAAGTGCCGAGCCAGCAGAAACTACAGCAAGCATAGAAATCCAGCCTGAAGAAGAGACAACAGGCGTACCTACCACCGAGGCAAGTGAGTAAATGAAGCATAAAATATTTACCAGAATCACCGAATTTATTAGGAGAGGTACACACGATCAGCATTCTAAAAAAGAGGCTGACAGTGTGAACAGCACCCCTAAAACAGAGGAATTTGAGCGTTGTGTGATGTGTGGACAATTGACGTGCATCCCCATTTTAATGCCGATTGATTGGCGAGAAAATTATGAGATCGGGTGTGGTCAAATCTGTGCCGAGTGTGCAGTGAAACAACGTAAAACGGATAATTAAGCTCTATAATGCATGTTGGGGTTAGGCGATGCGCCTAACCCCAACATGCATTATAGAACCAAATCTTATAATTATATTTCTACACAAAGGTAATTTTCATGCCGCAGTCCGTAAGCTGCTCCACCGTATCGTTAAGGAAACATTGATTGGTTACAACAGTCAAGGAGTTGCACTCGCACACACGGCTAAAGCCCACACGACCCAACTTGCTGCTATCAGCCACAATAAGTGTATCAGTTGCACCATTGATCATCATTCTGTCGAGTATTGCCTCTTCTGCGTGGTAGGTGGTAATGCCACCAGAAGGGCTGACTCCATCTACAGCAAGAATTGCCCAATCCGCCTGATATTGGCTAAGTTGTTCTTGGGCAGTGCCGCCGTAAGTAAAGCCGTAACGAGCATTGATATCGCCGCCCAATAGTGTAACACGCAGGGAAGAAATATCCCTCTCGTTCCAAGGCAGATAGGTCATTACGGATCGTAACCTCGGTGGCGCCCAACTCATGACTGAGTTGTGCTACTGTAACACGTCTAGTCAGCCGGATTTTTTGAAGGATCGCATTTCTTCGAATGTCGATTTTCAATTTTCTATCTGCCATGGTGGATACCTCCCAATACAATAGAACGCATTTCTATTATAAGGGATAAAACAGAAAAAATTCAAAATAATTTTTGTTTTGAAAATTAGAGGGGCGCGTTGTTTAAGCGTTCCCCCACAGCTCCGCCCGGATGGATCAAGGCAAATTGCTCTAGCTGATAGCCGGTTTGCTCAATCATGGCAGCTTGCAATGCGTGGAAAATCATGCAAAGGGCGGTGGTAGAGGTTGTCCCTTGGGCGTTCCATTTGTCAGTTTCCCGATTTACATATTGTTTGATGACTACATCTGCCGCTTGTGCTAATGGCGATTCCAGATTTTCTGTAACGGTGATGATGGAAACGCCCTTTGTTTTACAAATATCCACAATCGGCAAAAGCTCTTTCGTTTTTCCGCCACGGGATGCCAAAACGATCACATCTCCCTTTTGCAAAAAACCTGTAGCGCCGTGTACAGCTTCCGCAGGGCTGATAAAGCGGGCTGGCTGTTCGATGCAGCACATCAAGTGTGCGAAATGCTGGCAGATAATACCAGAGTGGCCGGATCCAGACGCACCAATTCTCGGCGCGTTGCATAGCAGCTCTACAGCTTTGGAAAAAGCATTGTCATCAAAATAAGTCTTCATCTGAGTAATACAGGCGGCTTCAATATCGAAAGCATCTTTTGCCGCGCGCAAAGCAGTTTGGGAAATCATAACAGAACCTCCTAAGGACATTGTGTTGTACACATGATACACCATCTTTTCTATTTTTACAATACATAAAATGCACAATAAAAACGAAAAAAATATACGTATTGTTAGAATGCGTTTTTATAACAAAAATAATATTGACGAAAAGAAAGACGCCTGATATAATACTCAGGTAATATTTAAAGAAAGGATGATTTCCTATGACAACTATAAAGGCACCGTTTTTTGAGATTGGGCCGAAATCTTATTTGTACGGCGACCAGATTCTGGAACTGGCAAAAGCGGCAGATGCCGCATCCGAAAAATACGGTGTGGACATCATATTTACCTGCCCTGTTGTAGATATTCGCACAGTTAAGGAGAATACGCATCATATCCATATTTTTGCCCCTCATATGGATCCCATCCCCATTGGCAGAGGCTTGGCGGATATTCTGCCGGAATCCTTAGTTGCTGCCGGTGCAGAGGGCGTTATGCTCAACCATGTAGAAAAGCCTTTGAGCTTTGAGGTTTTGGCTGAAACTATCCGACGTGCAGAAGAAGTGGGTCTGACCACCATCGTCTGCGCCGATTCTATGGCAGATGCAAGTAAAATCGCAACACTGAATCCCGACATCATTGTTGCAGAGCCTTCCGAGCTCATCGGTACCGGTGTTAGTGTAGGGCCTGAGTATGTGGAAGCCGCAACCAAGTGCGTCAAGGATGTTAACCCCAATATTTTGGTATTGACTGCTGCAGGCATCGCCAATGGTGTGGATGTGTACAACACCATTATTGCCGGCGCAGACGCAACCGGATCTTCATCCGGTGTAGCTAAGGCCGCTGACCGGGCTGCCATGGTGGATGAAATGATTGCTGCCTGCCGTAAGGCATGGGACGAAAGATACGCATAATATATATTTATTATCAGGAGGAAATACATAATGGAATTCAAAATGATTCAAAAGGAAATTCAATTGCAGTCCCGGGGCTGGGTCCCTACATTCCACGATATCTCTATCGATGTCCATAAAATTGTAGAAGAGTCTGGTATTAAAAACGGTACGGTTTCCGTAGTCTCCCATCATACCACCTGCTCTGTTATGATTCAGGAGTGCTCTCACGACTTCGATACTTTCGATCTGGAGTATCTGCAGCACGATCTGCTGGACATTATGCGGAAAATGATTCCCGACTATGTCAATGAAGGCGATTATCGTCATCCCGGTCCTGTCCATGCACAGTTTGGCCGTTATGTTGACGAGCCCGGCAACTTCACCTCTATGAACACCGACGGCCACCTGCGTTCTGTTTTCTTTGGCAGAAGCGAAACTCTGACCATCAAGGACGGCAAGCTGGACCTGGGTGAGTTTGCCCACATCTACTTTATCGACTGGGATCATGTCCGCGCCCGTCCCCGTCAGGTCAACCTGACCCTGTTTGGTACTACTGAGGATATGGGCGACCGCAAGTACAACAATGGCGAGGTTGTCAACACCCTGCGTAAGTTCCCGGCTGAAGAGAAGGCATATATGGAACAGTACGACGAGTGGAAGAAGAGATAATTCCATTTGGAGGTATTTATGAATACTTTACAAGCTGGATACAGTAAGGTAAATGTGAACCCAATGCTGGGCATTCCCATCAATGGCTATTTTAAGCCCCGTTATGCAGAAGGCATATTGGACGACCTTGAGGCCGTGGCAGTGGCATTGGCTTGCGGCGAGACCAAGGTTTTGCTGATAACGATTGATACCCTTCTTATCGATACAAACCTTTTGAGTGTTTATCAAGAAAATATTGCAGAAAAGACCGGTGTGGCAAAGGAAGCTATCTTTATTCACACTACCCATACCCACACTGCCGGCACCCTTGAACTGAATAGCGAAAATGAACAGGTACAGGCGTATACGGCTTTTGTAGGCCAGCGCTTAGTGGATGCGGCTGTTTTTGCTATTGAAGATCTGAAGCCTGCCAAGATGGGCTGGGCCGTTGGAAAGGCACCCAACATCGCATTTGTCCGCCGCTTCCGTATGCGGGACGGCAAGGTTCGCACCAACCCCGGCGTGGGCAATCCCGATATTCTGCACCCCATTGGTGATGTGGACGAACGGGTGAATGTACTTCGGTTTGACCGGGAAGGGGCAGAGACCATCGTCTTGGCCAATATGGGCTGCCATCCCGATGTTGTGGGAGGCAATAAGATCTCTGCTGACTGGATCGGTATGTTCCGCCGTCGTCTGGAGAAGTCATTGGACAATGTAAAGGCTATCTACTTCAACGGCACGCAGGGTGATATTAATCATGTGAATGTGAACGCCAAGGACGGCGATTTCAATGATACCTTCCATGACTTTGACGATGTAGATCGTGGTTATGGCCATGCCCGCCACATGGGCAATGTAATGGCCGGAGCTGTTTTGCAGGTCTACGACAAGGTCAACTACCGGGATGTGGATACCATTCGCTATGCCTATAAGGTCAGCGAATTGCCCTCCAATATGCCCAAGCCCGAGGATATGCCCTTGGCACATAAATACAATGACCTGCATAATGCCGGAAAGGACAGCGAGATTCCCTTCAAGGGCATGGAGTTGACCACCGTGGTTGCCGAGGCTGGCCGTATGGTTCGTCTGGAACACGGTCCCGCTTCCTTCCCCCTGGGGTTGAACGCTGTTGCCATCGGCTCTGTGGCTATGCTGGGTATTCCCGGTGAACCTTTCAATGGGATAGGCCGCGGCATTAAAGAGGCTGCAGGCTGGGAAATGGTTTTGCCCTGTTGTCTGACCAACGGCTCTGAGGGTTATTTCCCTATGCAGGACGCCTATGACGAGGGTGGCTATGAAGCAAGATCCTCCCGTTACAAGGCCGGCACTGCTGAGCTGATTATCGAAGAGGGTAAAGCACTGCTGGACACCCTGCATTAAGGAGGGAATCCAATGACCGCTATCATCAATGCTACATTGGTCATGCGTGACCATTTGATCCCCAACGGCGTGCTGCTGATGGAAAATGGCAAAATTGTTGCCTTTGGCGAAAGTCGAAAGATGAAGATTCCGGAAGGCTGCCAGATCATCGATGCGGAAGGAAAGTATGTGGGTCCCGGTTTTGTGGATATTCACACCCATTCCGACGGCAAGGTTTTCTTCTATGATGATCCGAAAGCTGTGGGTCACCACCTGAAGCACGGCACAACCACCATTTTGGCGGCGCTTTACTTCAGCATGACCACAGAGGAATTTGTGGATGCCATGAATAAGATCCGTGAGGCTATGAAAGACCCGGATTGTAAGAATCTCTGCGGCATCTATATGGAAGGCCCTTATATGAATCCCAAGTTCGGCTGCGATAAGGAGCATAATCCTTGGGTCGGCCCTGTGGACAGGGAAAAGTATCAGCCTATCATTGATGCTGGTTGGGATTTGGTAAAGGTTTGGGGACTGGCTCCCGAGAGGGAGAATATCCAGCAGTTTGTGCTGGATGTGAAGGCTAAAAATCCTCTGGCGGTGTTCTCTGTTGCTCACTCTGAGGCCGCACCTCAGCAGGTGGAGGCGTTGATACCCTACGGTTTGAAGATTGGCACCCACCATACCAATTCCACCGGAGACCGCATTTTCTATCCCGAGGTTCGGGGCGTTTGCGTGGACGAAGCAGTTAACTACAACCGGGAGATTTATGCAGAGTTGATCTGCGATAGCATGGGTATCCATGTAGATCCCTATATGCTGCGTCTGGTGCGGAAAATCAAGGGCGACGACCGGATTATTTTGATTTCTGATGCATATGCCTGTGATGGCCCGATTCCTCCCGGATATGATGGCGTGGACGACATCAACTTTGATTGGACCGGTGAGATTGCCGGCTCTAAGCTGACGCTGGATATTGCCTGCCGCAATGCCTTGAAGCACTTGGGCGCTTCCATTGTAGATGTGTTCCGCTTTGCTTCTTATAACCCTGCTATGGCAGTAGGGTTCTATGACCGTGGTGAGATCGCGGTTGGAAAACGTGCTGACCTGGTGATTGTTGATCACTGGATGAAAGTAAATAAAGTAATTTTTGAAGGAGAGACCGTACAATGAAAGGTTTTATTGTAGATCCCGCAACTAAGTTTGACTTCCAGCCCCACGAGTTTGTTCCCTTTAAGGACAAGGAAGTTTGCGAGCGTGTCCGTAAGATGAGTGGCAAGGAGCTGGAGCAGAGAGAGCCCTGGTGGCATCCCGAGTTCCAGGTCAAGGTTATGATGAATCCACATCCCGTTCTGATTGCTACTCTGTTCTCCCGTCTGAAGGCTGCTTCCGAGGCAGGCAAAACCTTCACCATGATTCTGGGCAACCCCGAGCCCGATACCTACATTCCTCTGGCTCAGCTGATCAACTACTTCCAGGTTGACTGCTCCAAGGTGCACCTGTTTGCTGAGGACGAGTGGGCTGACGAGGCCGGCAACATTGCTCCCATCACCTACGAGGCAGGCTTTGCACACTCCATGATCAAGTACCTGTACTACCAGAACGACGAGAAGCTGCGTATGCCTATGGAGAATGTGCACTTCCCCACCAATGCCAACATCAAGGATTACTCCAAGATTATCAATGACATTTCTGAGGGCGGCGCTGACATCGCTTCCACCTCTCCCGGATGGGCAGGCCACATGGCATTTGTTGACCCCATTCCCGAGTTCATTGGCAGCGGCGACATCGAAGAGTGGCTGAATCAGCCTGCGCAGATCGTCAAGCTGCACCCCATGACCATTATGCAAAACTCTCTGAACGGCACCTTCGGTCAGTCCGGCGACATCGCTAACGTACCTCCCTGTGCTGCTACCATCGGACCTTTGGATGTAATGCGCGCTAAAGAGCGTATCGAGGTTCACGCACTGGCTACATGTGGTACATTCTCCTCCTGGCAGAGAATGACCTCCCGTCTGTGTACCCACGGTCCTATCACTCCCTACCTGCCCTCCACCATGCTGCAGACCAAGAAGACCCAGGTCTACATCAGTGAAGAATTGGCAGCTCCCTTCGAATGTTGGGAGAAGGTCGGTTACTAATTCTAACCATTGCAAGGCTGCCACATCATGGATGTGGCAGCCTTCTCCAAAATAACTCAGCAGGGAGGACACCTGAATGTATATCGGTGTGGATTTGGGCAGTACCAATCTGAAGGCTGCCCTGTATGACAAAAATCTTACCTGTATCGCACAAAAAAGTGCCCCGGTGGAATATATCCGCCAGGGAGAATTTATTGAATTTGACGCAGAAAAATACTTTAACGACCTGGCCGTACTGTTACGGCAGCTGGCAGCGGAGAATCTCGGACAGGTGCTGGAAATTGCCTTTACCGGACAGGCAGAATCACTGGTTTGTCTGGACGAAACGGGAAAGCCTGCGTATAATGCAATTTCCTGGATGGACGAGCGCTCTGGTGAGGAGTGCGCAATTTTGGAACAGCAGTTTTCTGCCACCCAGTGCCACCGCGTTACTGGCCAGCAGGCAGTGCTGCCCACCTGGCCTGCTACCAAGATTCTGTGGCTGCGCCGCAACCGCCCGGATGTGTTTGACCGGGTTGCAACCTATATGCTGCTGAAGGACTATATCGTCTACCGCCTTACCGGCAAAAAGTGTGCCGATATGTCCATTGCAACCTTCTCTTTTTACTTTGATATTTACGGAAAATGCTACTGGACGCCTATGCTGGAGGCTATTGGCATTACCGAGAACCAGCTTCCCCAGCTGATAGAGCCCTGTACTGTGGTGGGCACATTGACCCCAGCAGCGGCAGAAATGACCGGTTGTTCTGTGGAAACCCGGGTCAATACCGGCACTTTGGACCATTTTGCCGGAATGATTGGCACCGGCAATACCACTCCCGGCGGCATGACCCTTTCCACGGGCACAACGATGGTGCTTACGGCAATGACCGAGCATACCCCAGATCCGGATTGTGATTTGGCACTGCATTACGGCTTCAAGCCGGATACCTATGTGATGCTGCCGGTAATGGAAAGCGGCGGCGCATGTCTGGATTGGTTCCGCCGTACCTGTATGGGGAATATGGATTATGATACCTTGAACGCGGAACTTCTCAAAGCGCCGGAAACCGGCCTGTTGTTCCTGCCTTACCTCGTGGGTACCAACGCACCGGAATTTGACCGGGACGCCACCGGCGTGTTCTTTGGGCTACGCCAGGAGCATACCGCTGTGCAGATGGCTAAAGCGGTGATGGAGGGCGTGTGCTTTGTTCTGCGGAAAAACTGCGAGGATATTTTGTCCAAGGGTACCAAGATTTCCGGCATTGTTGCCACCGGTGGCGGCGCAAAGAGTACGGTCTGGTGTCAGCTGCAGGCAGATATTACCGGCCTTCCCGTGGAGGTGCCTGCTGTTACCGAAGCCGGCTGCCTTGGCGCGGCAATGATTGCCGCTTGCAGCCAGGGGCAGTATGCCACCTTGGAGGAAGCGGCCGGAGATGTGAAGATGGTGCGCCTCTATACACCCAATCCCAGTGCCGAAACAGAAGAAAAGTACAGAAAATTCTGCAAGCTCTATGAAGCTATGCTGGAAATTGCGAGAATGTAAAATAAGAAGCTATACCATTCAAAAAATAGGTTCTATAATAAATGTTGGGATCGGGCTATAAGCCCAATCCCAACATTTATTATAGAACCGGTATTTCATATTTAGAGAATTGTACCAAGGCGTATGTTTGCAGTTTTCTCCTTGCTGAAATTCTAACTGCTAAGCCGGCAGAATAGATTTGGGTAAGGAGGTGTTCTATGGCAAAAAAGGAAACGGTGTTAACCTTTATATTTGAAAATCCAAATTCATCAAAAACAATACAACAGATGTTAAAGAAGATTTTGCTGGAAAAACTCCTTTGTAAAACCAAGAAGTAACCCATATCTGTTCATTCTTGTTTAAAAATCAACAGTATAAAAATGCCAGGATATGGGTTGGTTGACAGAAAGGAGCAACCAACAAATGAAAATAGCTGCATATTGCCGTGTCTCCACGGATAAGGACGAGCAGATTGATAGCTTGATCCACCAGAAGGAATTCTTTGCCCAGTATGCCAAACGGAACGGCCATGAACTATTCTGCCTATACGCGGATGAGGGCATCACCGGTACATCCCTGAAAAAGCGTGAGGAATTTAAGCGGCTTTTACGGGATGCGGAGCTGGGTCTGTTCGATATGGTGGTGGTTAAGGATATCAGCCGCTTTGCCAGAAACACAGTAGATGCTCTGCAGAGCATCCGCAAGCTGAAATCCATGGGTATCAACACCCTGTTTCTCACGGCAAATATGGATTCTATGGGAGACAGTGAGTTTGTGCTGACCCTGTTTTCTGCTATGGCGCAGGAGGAAAGCAACAACCTAAGTAAGCGTGTCAAATGGGGCAAGAAGATCAATGCGGAAAAGGGTCGCGTTCCTCAGCGGGTCTTTGGCTATGACCGGATCGACAAGTTCACCTTGGAAATCAACCCCGAGGAAGCCTGGATCGTCCGTAAGATATTCTACTTATACAACGAACAGGGGTTAGGCTGTCGAACCATCAGCATGACCCTAAATCGAGACAATGACAAAACCAAATACGGAAATGACTGGGATGCCCGAGGTGTTCGAAGGGTGCTTGTAAACCCACTATATTGCGGCATTTTAGTCAACCACAAATATGAGATCGAAGATTTCTTGACAGGAAAGCAAGTAAACATTCCCAAAGAGGATCATTTCTATCATGAGCGTCCATCCTGGGCTATTGTAACCCCGGCGGTCTTTCAAAAGGCACAGGAGATCATGGACTCCCGGCGAACCAAATACGACTCTGGCCAGCCTTTCAGAGACGCCAGGTACAGTTCCAGACATGTGTTTTCCACACTCATCAAGTGTGCGCATTGTGGAAGGTCATTCACCCGGAAGACCTATACATATGTAAACACCCGGGTCTACTGGCGATGTGTTACCAATGATCAGTATACTGCTGAAAAATGCAATAACCGCGTAATTTTGGATGAACCGGAACTGATAGAGGAGCTTCGCAAATACTTTGCATCCTTGATAGAAGACAAGGATGTCTTTGTGGCGAGTATTCTGGAAAGTTTGGAAAAACAGCTTCCGGAAGTACAGAACCCCGAACAGGCCAAGCAGGAAATTGAGTCTAAGCGTAAGAAGCTGCTGAGCAAAAAGGACCGGTATCAAGAAATGTATGCCAACGATTTAATTACTATGGCAGAGCTGAAAGACAAGCTTAAAGGGTGTGCAGAAGAACTGAGGGCTTTGGATTTGGCCTTAGAACAAATCGCCCAGTCAGCAGAAATACGCAGCAATGCAGAGCAAATCATTCAGCACTACCGACAGGAGATTCTTCAATTTTTGGAATTAGAAACTGTTACCAATATGGATATGCGCCGGATTATTGACCACATATCAGTCAATAAAAATGGTAATGTCCGTGTGGTGCTGAAGAAATTTGAAGATATGGCAGATGCCTAATGACACTTAGCGAATTGGTGTCCGTGGTGGA
>JAZRNS010000061.1:0-25063 GCA_045648245.1 Faecousia sp.
AGACCGCTTGGCCTCCGACTTTATCTAGTCCTGCCATTGCTGGCAGGATCAAGCCGCCTCCTCGGGACGACCGGGCAGGTCGTATGTCCCTCCACGGCGTTGCTCCGGCATAGAGTTTACAGCGTAAAACCCATGTTACCATGGGCCGGGCAGGTTATCAGCCTGCCTTTTCACCTTTCCCGCAAAAGCGGTAGTATATCTCTGTTGCACTTGTCCTGGGGTCACCCCCGGCGGGCGTTACCCGTTATCCTTGCCCTGTGGAGCCCGGACTTTCCTCACCTGCAGCTTTTCAGCTTGCAGCCGCGGCTGTCCAACTTGGTTGCGGATTTATTGTACTGCACCAAGGGCGGAATGTCAAATGTCTTGCAAAATCTTTTACAAGAGGATATACTATAAATAAGCAATTGAAAATGGAAAATTGACAATGGACAATTGAAGGTGGCTATTATGATAACAGGGTTTGATGTTTATTTTGATTCTCTTAAAGATAAAAAGATTGTGGTTCTGGGCTTGGGCGTCAGCAACCGTCCTTTGGTGCGCCTGCTTTTGGAGTACGGTTGCAGGGTAATTGGCTGCGACAGAACGCCCAGAGAAAAACTGGACGGGGAAGTGTTGGATTTAGAAAAAGCCGGTTGCACTTTGCAAGTGGGCGACGGCTATTTAGACGATCTTCAGGCAGATATCGTATTCCGCACACCGGGTATGCATCCTGCCAATCCCGCTCTTGAGCAGCTTCGCCAGCAGGGCGCGCAGATTACCAGTGAGATGGAAGTTTTTTTCGCCCTGTGTCCCTGCACCATTTTGGCAGTAACCGGCTCTGACGGAAAAACAACAACCACCACCTTGATCGCAGAAATGCTGAAGGCTTCGGGAAAGACTGTGTGGCTAGGCGGCAATATCGGTACGCCCTTGCTGCCGCTGTGCCGGCAAATGGAAAAAAACGACTTTGCTGTAGTGGAGCTTAGCTCCTTCCAGCTTATGGACATGACCCACAGCCCCCATGTGGCAGTGGTAACCAACCTTGCTCCCAACCATTTGGATGTGCATAAGGATATGGAGGAGTATGTGCAGGCAAAGAAGAACCTCTTTGCTTTCCAAACGAAAACAGACCGCTTGGTGCTTAATCAGGATAATGAAATTACCAACAGCTTCACCGGAAACGGCAAAACGGTGAAATTCTCCCGTCAGGGCGTAGCGGATGTGTGTTTAAAGGACGGTGTGATCGTCCGTGGCGGAACGCCTGTTGTGAATACGGCAGATATTTTACTGCCCGGTGTCCATAATGTAGAGAATTATATGGCAGCCATTTTGGCTGTAGAGGGCTTTGTAGAAGATGATGTGATCCGCCATGTAGCCAGGAACTTTGGGGGCGTGGAGCACCGGATCGAGCTGGTGCGTATCAAAGATGGCGTAAAGTTCTATAATGACTCTATTGCATCTTCTCCCAGCCGTACTATTGCCGGACTGAACAGCTTTCCCCAGAAGGTGCTGCTGATTGCCGGTGGTTATGATAAACAGATACCCTTTGATGTGCTGGGGCCCTATATCTGCCGTAGTGTGAAGACCCTGTTTTTGAACGGTGCTACGGGTACAAAAATCCGAGAAGCTGTGGAAAAATGTCCGGACTATCAGCCGGGCGCACCGGAAATCGTGGATTGCGGCGATTTTACAACTGCGGTAATGGCTGCAGTAAAAGCGGCGCAGGAGGGGGACGTGGTGCTCATGAGTCCTGCCTGTGCGGCATTTGACCAATTCAAAAACTTTATGGAGCGGGGCGCCTATTTTAAAAAGCTGATTAAGGAGCTGTAAGCAATGGAAATTAAGGACTTGACCCGGGCAGCCCGGAAGGTTCTGAAACTGAAATACTGCGGTGCAGTGATCGTGGCGGCGGGCAATGCCTCCCGCATGGGCGGGATCGACAAGGTGATGGCACAGCTTAGTGGTGAGCCGATGATCGTTCATACGGTCAGAAGCTTTCAGAACTGTGATGCGATCAAGGAAATCGTCATTGTTACCCGCCCGGATCTGATTGTGAGAATCGCAGATTTATGCCGTGATTTTCCTAAAGTCAAGGCTGTGGTCGCCGGTGGCAAAGACCGCCCGGAATCGGTACAAAAGGGTTTGGATGCTTTGTCTAAAAAGGTGAAACTGGCGGCCATTCAGGACGGGGCAAGACCACTGATCACCTGGCAGGTGATCGACCGTACCGTCCGCGCTGCCAATACCTATGGCGCGGCTGCACCGGGTATACCGGTCAAGGATACCGTCAAGATTGTGCAGGGTGGTCTGGTGTCAGAAACACCGGACCGCAGCACCTTGCAGGCGGTTCAGACACCCCAGGTCTTTGATGTGGACCTGCTTCGTGCTGCGCTGAAAAAAGCCAAAGACACAGGTGTGCAAATTACAGATGATTGCTCTGCAGCGGAGCTGCTGGGCATGTCTGTGAAAATGGTTGAAGGCGACGAGCGAAATATTAAGGTTACTACGCCTATGGATCTGAAGGTTGCCCAAATGCTGATGGAGGAAGAAAAATGAGAATCGGACACGGATATGATGTGCATAGACTGGTGGAAGGCCGTTTGCTGATTTTAGGCGGCGTACAAATTCCTTACTCGCTAGGGTTGGATGGACATTCAGATGCAGATGTGCTTCTCCATGCAGTTATGGACAGTCTCCTTGGGGCGGCAGCTATGCGAGATATTGGCTACCATTTTCCGGATACCGATCCTGCCTACAAGGGTGCAGATTCCCGCGCGTTACTGCGGGAAGTAGGCAGAATGATCACAGAAGCGGGCTATCGCATCAGCAATTTGGATGTAACCATGATCGCCCAAAAGCCAAAGCTTAAGGAATATATTCCCCAGATGATGGAAAACATCGCGCAGGATCTGAATCTAAAGGAAAACCAGGTAAATATCAAGGCAACCACAGAAGAACACCTTGGGTTCACCGGCGACGGCAGCGGCATGTCCTGCCACGCGGTCTGCTTGCTGGAATGACAAATGTCATTGCCAAACCAGTCCGCAGACTGGTTGTGCCAATCTCCGGTTTGACAAGTTAATATACGCACAATTTCGACCTCCCGGACATAAGTTAGTCCGGGAGGCTTTTATTATGAAATTTTGTATGATTACCTTCCGCTCTGTTACGCCGGCTCAACGGGGAGAGGGGCTGCTGCGGCGGGCGCGGTTTGATTGTAATATCCAGCGCACACCCCGCTGGATGGAAGAACAAGGGTGTGGATACAGCTTGCGGGTGAGATGTGAGGATGTGATGAGTGCGTTGGAGCTCTTACGGGCCAATGATGTACCCTTCCGGAAGGTTTATCTGCGTCGGGAAAACGGAAAAGTAGAGGAGCTGGCATTATGAACTATTTAGACAGCGGGGCGACTTCTTTTCACAAGCCGCCGGCTGTGATGCAGGCTGTTTGCTGTGCCATGGATACCTGTGCCAATCCGGGACGGGGGGGACACGGGGCAGCAATGCGTGCAGCCCAAACTGTGCTAAATTGCCGGGAGCGGGCAGGGGAGATGTTCCAATGTCCGCCGGAACATGTGGTGTTCACCACCAACTGCACCCACGGTCTGAATATGGCCATAAACACATTGGTAAAACCCGGAGACCGGGTGCTAATCAGCGGTTTTGAGCATAATTCCGTTACCAGGCCACTATACCGCCTGGGTGCAAAAACCGTAGTTGCGGGCAGGAAACTTTTTGACTGGGAAAACACCTTGGAGGAATTTGAAAGGGCGCTGAAAAAAGGTGTGCAGGCGGCGGTGTTTACCCACTGCTCCAATGTGTTTGGCTATATTCTGCCTGTACAGGAAATGGCTGACCTTTGCAAGCGCTACGGTGTACCCTTTGCGGTGGATGCAGCCCAATCTGCCGGCACATTGCCGGTTTCCTTGGAAAAATGGGGCGCTGATTTTATTGCCATGCCGGGACACAAAGGCTTATTAGGCCCCCAGGGAACCGGTATTTTGCTATGCAACCGATTGCCGGAGCCCCTTCTTTGCGGCGGCACAGGAAGTGCATCTAAGCAAACCCAAATGCCGGATTTCCTGCCGGACAGAGCAGAGGCAGGAACACTGAATGTGCCGGGCATTGCAGGATTGCATGCCGGTCTTGGCTATTTGCAGCGGGCAGGTATTCACAACATCCACAAAAAAGAGTGTGCCCAGGTAAAACGCTGCGCAGAGGGACTGAAAAAACTGGGCATGCAGGTGTTTACAGGAGACCATCAAGGCGGTACGGTTTCCTTTGTTCCCAAGGAGGATTGTGAAGAAACTGCCCGAAAGCTTGCAAAGCGGGGCATTGCGGTGCGGGCAGGCTTGCATTGTGCGCCTTTGGCCCACGAAAGTGCCGGGACACTGGAATCGGGAACGGTGCGTGTAAGCTTCGGCTACGATGCGGCACCGTGGCAGACTGGGGAGCTGATTTCGGCTATGGAAAACCTCTAAAAATTTTTGTTTTCCTATTGCCATTAGCGGACAAATTCGTTATAATAGAACAGATAATAGGCTAAATATGCCCGCCGGAATGTACAGGCCGGAATTGTGGCTCTTTTACTTGTAGAAATTGGGAAGGAAGAAGGACAGTTATGGAACATTTACAGACGATTTGGCAACAACTTCAAGGAATCCGTTTTTCGGATTTGGTGGACATTTTTATTGTGGCGTTCCTGTTCTATAAACTCTTGCCCTTACTGCGCTCCACCGGCACCGCAAGAGTGGGCGGTGTGGTAATTACTGTAATCGTTGTAGCAGGTCTGACAGAGTTGTTTAACCTGCACACCTTAAGCTTCATTTTAAATCAGGTGCTGGCTGTTGGTGTGATTGCCGTGGTGGTGCTGTTCCAGCCGGAGCTGCGCCGTATGATCGACCATTTGAGCGGCGTAAAGCTCAAGCGTCTGTTAGGCTCTTATAAGCCTGAGCAGGAAATGGAGCCTGTGATCCGTCAGACAGTTCAGGCTTGTGAGGCAATGAGCCGGGAGAAGGTTGGCGCGTTGATCGTCTTTGCCCGGGATAGCCGTCTGGAGGAGTACTTCAAAACCGGCACACGCATCGACGGCCAGGTATCTGAACAACTCATTCGCAATGTGTTCTTCCCCAAGGCAGCACTCCACGATGGCGCAATGATCATTCGGGATGGCAGAGTGGCCGCTGCCGCCTGTGTTCTGCCTCTGTCTGACACCAACCGCTTGAGCGCAGAGCTTGGTACACGCCACCGTGCTGCGGTGGGCATGAGTGAGGTTTCAGATGCTGTGGTGGTTGTTGTCTCAGAGGAGACCGGTTCAATTTCCGTGGCAGTAGGCGGTATGCTCAAGCGCCATCTGGCAGCCCAGACCCTGGAGCGCCTTTTGGTCAACGAGCTGTGCCCGGATACTACACCAAAGGAAGAAAATCTGATAGTCAAGCTTCGTCAGAAGCTGCAGAAAAAGGAGAAGGGGGACACCACAGATGAAAAGTAAGATTTTATCCATTATCCTTTCTGCAGTTGCTGCAGTAGGCCTGTGGCTGTATGTGGTTACGGTAGTCAGCCCTGGCTCTGAACAGACCTACTATAACATTCCAGTGGTTCTGCAAAATGAAAATGTGCTGGAAGACCGCGGCCTGATGATTACCTCTGAGCTTCCCACCGTTACCCTTGATCTGTCCGGCAACCGCACAGACCTGAATAAGCTGGATGAGAACAACATTAACATTCTGGTGAATGTTGCCAGTATCGAGGCAGCCGGTACCCACAAGCTGAGCTATGATGTTTCTTATCCCGGCTCTGTAAACGATAGCTCCATTACCCGAGTGGGCCAAAGCACCAATATGATTTCTATTACGGTTGAAAAGCGTATTACAAAAAAGATTCCCGTAGTAGTGGAATATGTAGGCTCTGTTCCTGAGGGCTTTATTGCCGATAAGGAAAACGCAACCCTGGACCATGTAAATATTGAAGTTTCCGGCCCTCAGTCTGTGGCAGATAAAATTGCTCAGGCAAAGATTCAGGTGGACTTGAACGGTCAAAGCTCTACCATTGCAGGCAGCTATGTTTATGACCTTTGCGGCGGAGATGGACAGCCTGTGGATGTGGCGATGATCACCACCAATGTAGAGGCTGTGAACCTGACCGTAAAGGTTCTGCGGGTGAAGGAAATCGACTTGGTGGTAGAGACGGTTTACGGCGGTGGCGCAACACAGAAGAATACCACCATCACCATTAGTCCTGCAACCATTCGCATTTCCGGCAGCGATGCCCTTTTGGAGGAACTGAACTCCCTGCAGATCGGCTCTGTGGATCTGGGCGCATTGCTGGAAGATGGCACCATGACATTCCCCATCACCTTGCCCGAGGGTATTACCAACGAAACCGGTGTAACGGAGGCGACGGTGAAGGTGAAATTCAACGACCTGAAGATGAAGACTATGAATGTTACCAACATTCAGGCAGTCAATGTGCCGGAGGGTGCAGAAGTAGACATGATTACGCAAACTCTGGAGATCACTCTGCGAGGTCCCTCCGCCCTGATCGATAAGATCACAGAGGATGACTTTGCTGTTACTGTGGATTTCTCCAACACACAGACCGGCACCGCAACCATGCGAGCCGTGGTGGTGTTTAGTGATGCCTATGCAGAGGTCGGTACCGTTGGATCCTATACTGTTTCTGCCACATTGGCACAGGCTGTGTCCAATCAGGAGGACTAATGGAACAGCTGGTTCGGGTGCAGAAATGTAACGATGACGGCACCGCGCAGGTGGTGCATGTGCGCCAAAGCGCTTGTTCCGGCGATTGCCACAAGTGTTCCGGCTGCGGCGCGGCCAAGGAAAC
This sequence comes from Faecousia sp., assembly GCA_045648245.1. Lineage (GTDB taxonomy): Bacteria > Bacillota > Clostridia > Oscillospirales > Oscillospiraceae > Faecousia. The sequence goes on from JAZRNS010000061.1 coordinate 6,823, forward strand.
ACTGATACTCACAGCACGAAATCCCATAAACGCCCAGCCGGGAGATATGGTCGTTATCCAGTCAAGCTCCGGCCCGGTGCTGGCGGCAGCGGCAGTTTTGTACATACTTCCGCTCGCTTTGTTCTTTGTGGCTTACGCTTTGGGTGATGCCTTTTGGCAACGGGGCGGATCGACAGGCTGCCTTGCATTTTTGCTGGGGCTGGTGATGGCCGCTTGCTATGACCGGCTGATAGCCAAAAAGAAAAAAACTATTTATACGATTACGGGCTTCCGCAAGAAAGCCTGAAAAAGGGGATAATCACTTTGATCAAAAGTATGACCGGCTACGGCCGTGCCGTAGAGACCATCGACGGCAGAGAATTTACAGTGGAATTGCGGTCAGTAAACAATCGCTACCTGGACTGTTCTGTACGCCTGCCCCGCAGCCTTTCCTTTGGCGAAGATGCAGTAAAGCAGGCAGTAAAGGCATCCGTTTCCCGGGGTAAGGTGGATGTGTTCATCAGCCTGCGTACAGAGGGCGGTGAACAGGTTCAGGTCAGCTTGAACGAAAGTGTGCTGGAAGGCTATTTGACCGCTATGCGTCAAATGGTAACCAATTATGGTGCTCAGGACGATATCAGCGCATCGTCCCTTTCCCGCTTGCCGGAGGTATTTGCCATTGAAAAGCCGCAGGTTGACGAAGATAAGCTTCTGTCTGACCTGATGCAGGTTGTGGCAAAGGCGCTGGAAGGCTACGATGCCATGCGCATCACAGAAGGACAGGCTTTGGATAAAGACCTGCGCAGCCGGGGACAGACCATTTTGGAATTGGTATCTCAGGTGGAAAAGGGCAACGCCCAAACGGTTGTAGACTACCGGGCACGCCTGGAAGCAAAGCTGCGGGAAGTGCTGGAGAACACCGCCATTGATGAGAGCCGTATCTTGACCGAAGCGGCCATCTTTGCAGATAAAGTAGCAGTGGACGAAGAGACCGTTCGCCTGCGTAGCCATCTGAAACAGATGAATACCATGCTGGATGGGGGCGGTGCAGTGGGTCGTAAGCTGGACTTTTTGCTGCAGGAAATGAATCGGGAGGCCAATACCATCGGCTCCAAATGCACCGATGTGAACCTGGCACGGATCGTTGTGGACATTAAGGCTGAGCTGGAAAAGATCCGGGAACAGACACAGAACATTGAGTAAGAGGTAGCTATGAAACTGATCAATATTGGTTTTGGCAGTGTGATTGCTGCCCAGCGTGTTCTGGCGATCGTAGAACCGGATTCGGCACCCATTAAGCGCATTATGCAGGAGGCAAAGGAGCGGGGAATGCTCATTGATGCATCTTACGGACGCAAGACCCAATCTGTGATCCTGATGGATACCGACCATGTGATCCTGTCTGCCCTGACCACCGAAAGCCTGGTTGCCCGCTGGGAGGAGAAACAGGAGGTAGTGAAATGAGCAAAGGAAAACTGATCGTGATATCCGGCTGCTCCGGCGTGGGGAAAAGCACAGTGCTTGCCCGGGTCATGAATTCCAGAGGGGACTTGCGGTTTTCCGTATCGGCAACTACCCGCCCGCCCCGTCCCGGTGAGATCGACGGCGAAAGCTATTATTTTGTTAGTAAGGAAACTTTTCTGGATATGATTGAAAAGGGAGAGTTTTTGGAATACGATGCCCATATGGATAACTACTACGGCACGCCCAGAGGACAGCTAACAGAAAAGCTGAAAACCGGTAGCGTGATTTTGGACATTGAGCCTAACGGTGCCTTTCATGTGCGCCAGGCTTGGTCGGATGCGGTGCTGATCTTCATTGCGCCTCCGTCCGTTGCAGAGCTGGAGCACCGTCTGCGCAGCCGTGGCGATACCTCAGATGCGCAGATCGAAAAGCGGTTGGACCGCGTAAAATGGGAAATGGAACAAGCTCCCCGGTACGACTATGTTGTCATCAACGAGCAGGTGGATACCTGCGCCGATGAAATATTAAAGATTATAGCCCAAGTGGCAGATTAAAATTGGAGGAACAAATTATGCTTTACCCCCCTGTTGCAGATTTATTGAAGAATGTTGAGAGTCGTTACCTGCTGGTAAATGTGGTGGCTCAGCGGGCAAGACAGATCGCTTCCGAGGCAGAGACACTACAGGAAGAACTGACGGAGAAGCCTGTTACTATGGCAATTCAGGAAGTTGCTGAAGGCCAGCTGTCCGCAAGCCTGAAAGAGGAGTATATGAACTAAGGAAAGTAGAGGAAATCCCTCTGCAAACTAGAAAGGAGTGGCGCAAATGATTGCAAAAATTGCTGTTTCAGCGGCTAACTTTGCCATCGATAAGCCTTACTCCTATCAAATTCCTGAAAATATGCACCTGCTGCCCGGTATGCGTGTGATGGTCCCCTTCGGCAGAAGCAACCGTAAAAGTGAAGGCGTGGTGCTGTCTGTGGAGGAAGGGTGTCCGGAAAAACTGAAGTTTGTGGAGCGGGCATTGGATGACCAGCCGGTTTTATCAGCAAATATGCTCCGCTTGGCGGCTTTTATGGCAGAACGGTATTTTTGCACCTTCTTCGATGCAGTTCGCGTTATGCTTCCGGCAGGCCTGTGGTTTCAGGTAAAAGAAATTTATAGTTTGACCCAGGACAGGACCTGGGAAACTGCTACGATCCGGCAAAAAGATGCACAAACTGTGTTGCAGCATTTAGCTGCCTGCGGCGGACAGGCAGAGGGTACTTCCTTGCGGAAGGTGATTTGCGATGAAGTAGCTTTGGATAAGACAATCAGCTATTTGCTTCGTAAAAAATGGATCGCTGCCCAGCGGGATTTCCAGCGCCGCACAGCAGACAAAACCCAGTGGATCGCCACTTTGGCAGTATCCGCAGAAGAGGCAATGGAGTTTGCCGCTTCCCGCCCCAAATCTGCCGCTGCCCAACGGGCAGTTTTGGAATTGCTTTGCACCGTCGGCAGCGGTGCAGTGAAAGAAATTTGCTATTTTACCGGTGCAAAAACCGGAACGATCAAGCGGCTGGCAGAGCTTGGCTATGTAATGCTCACAGAAAAAGAAATGCTGCGTTGCAGCCAAATCAAGCCGGTGCAATTGGAAGGACCGTTGGAACTGAACCGGGAACAGACAGCAGCCTATACAGGTCTGCTGAAGCAAATGGAAAGCTTGCAACCGGGTGCAGCATTACTGCATGGCGTTACCGGCTCCGGCAAAACAGCGGTCTATTTAAAGCTCATAAAAAAGTGTCTGGAAAATGGAAAGCAGGCCATGCTTCTGGTTCCGGAAATTGCCCTGACACCTCAGCTTTTGGGCTTGCTGGCCGCCCATTTCGGTCAACAGGTAGCGGTGCTCCATAGCAGCCTGCCTGCCGGTGAGCGGTACGACCAATGGAAACGGGTTCATAGCGGTGAGGCTGGCGTGGTGGTGGGCACCCGTTCTGCGGTGTTTGCCCCCTGTCCCAACCCGGGACTGATCATTTTGGACGAAGAACAGGAGCATTCCTACAAGTCTGAAAATGCGCCCCGCTACCACGCACGGGAAATTGCCCTGTGGCGGGGCAGTAAGGAAAATGCGCTGGTACTACTTGGTTCTGCCACCCCCGCAGTGGAGACCATGTTCTATGCTAAGTCCGGTATGTATCAGCTCTACCGTTTGGATAGCCGCTATAATGGCAAGAAATTGCCTGCGGTGGAAATTGTGGATATGCGGGAGGAACTGAAGCTGGGGAATGACCTATCCCTGAGCCAAAGCCTGCAAAACAGCATTCGCAACACCGCAAACCACGGAAAACAGACGATCCTGTTTCTCAACCGCCGGGGCAATAGCCGGGCGATGGTTTGCGTGGATTGCCGTAAAGCGCCGGAATGTCCCCGATGCAGTGCCCGCCTTACTTACCACAGCGCCAATGAGCGGCTGATGTGCCATTACTGTGGCTACTCCCAGCCGGTAGCTAACCGCTGCACGGAATGTGGCGGACCAATGAAGCGGGTAGGTGCAGGTACACAGAAGGTCCAGCAGGAGCTGGAATCGGTATTCTCTGATTTGCCGGTTGCCCGCATGGATACGGACACGGTCAGTGCAGTCAATACCCATGAGAAAATACTCGACCGCTTTAAAAATGAAAATATTCCGATCCTGATCGGTACACAAATGGTGGCGAAGGGACTGAATTTACCCAATGTAACCCTGGTTGGTGTGCTGGACGGCGATCTGAGTCTATATACAGAAAATTATCGGGCAGCAGAAACTACCTTTAATATTCTCACCCAGGTAGTTGGCAGAGCCGGACGGGGAGATGACCCCGGCAGGGCGATGATCCAAACCATGGTGCCGGAGCATAAGGTGATTATGCTGGCTGCAAAGCAGGACTACGAAGGGTTTTACGATCTGGAGATCGGTTTGCGAAAGATGCAAAACTGCCCGCCCTTTGGAGACCTGGGCGTTCTGACCTTTACAGGACAGGATGAAGGCGCAGTTCTCCGGGGTGCAGTAAAATTCCGGGATAGCCTGGTTAGCTGCCTGAAGCTACCGGAATATGCAAAGGAAGCCTGCACCGTCTACGGCCCTGCGCCTAGTCCGGTGCCCAAGATCAACTACAACTTCCGTTACCGCTTAAGCTTGCGGTGTGTCATGACCAAAAAGCTGCGTCTGCTGCTGGCGCATTTGCTGCGGCAATTTGCAACAGACAGGACAAACCGGGGCATCACAGCATTTATAGATGTAAACGGATTCGACTAAGGAGAAACAGAAAATGGGATTGCGTAAAATTCTCACAGACAAAGAGCCTGCTTTGCATAAGGTTTGCAAAACGGTGGTAAATTTTGATGAGCGGCTGCATAAGCTGCTGGACGATATGCGCGAAACGCTGATCGAGTCCGGCGGTGTGGGTCTGGCTGCACCGCAGGTAGGCATCTTGCGCCGTGTGGTGCTGGTGGATAACGGCGAGGAAATTTTGGAGCTGGTAAATCCTACCTTGATCGAAACTGACGGCGAGCAGACCGGACCGGAAGGCTGTTTGAGCATTCCCGGTAAGTACGGCCTTGTAAAGCGCCCCTATTACGCAAAAGTACGGGCACAGGACCGTAACGGAAATTGGTTTGAAGCTGAGGGTGAGGAGTTGACCGCCCGTTGCTTCTGCCATGAATTAGATCACTTAGACGGCATTGTCTACACAGAAGTGATGGAACGGGAACTGACGGAAGAAGAATTGATGTTTGATGAGGAGTAATCCACTATGCGTGTTGTTTTTATGGGAACACCGGATATTGCAGCCACCTGCCTGAAGCAAATTCTGCAAGATGATTTTCAGGTGGTAGGCGTGTATACCCAGCCGGACAGACCCAAGGGTCGCGGTATGAAAATGGTATATTCTCCGGTGAAGGAAGTGGCGCTGGAGCATGAGATCCCGGTCTTTCAGCCGGAGAATTTCCGGAATGAAGAAACGGTGGAACAGCTACGGCAGCTTCAGCCGGATGTGGTTGCAGTTGTTGCCTACGGCAGGATCCTGCCCAAGGCTGTTCTGCAGATTCCCCCAAAGGGATGCATCAATGTACACACCAGCTTGCTTCCTCAGTACCGCGGCTCTGCACCCTATCAGTGGGCGGTGCTGGACGGACTGGAGAAAACCGGTGTCAGCGTGATGTATTTGTCCGAGGGTATGGACGAGGGTGATGTGATCGATACCCGTATAACAGATATTGGCCCGGACGAAACAGCCGGAGAGCTGCTGGACCGTTTGGCGTTGCTTGGTGCAGAATTGTTGAGTTCCACCCTGGGAAAAATGGCTACCCAAAGTGTAAGCGCACAGCCTCAGGATCCTGCGCTGGCTACCTACGCCCCGATGCTGGATAAAACCATGTGTCCCATTGACTGGAATGTGCCGGCACAGGCAGTGCACAATAAAGTCCGCGGCTTAAATCCCTGGCCGGTGGCAACCACCCAAATTCAGGGCAACCGCTTTAAGATCTATACTACAGCAATGATTCCCTGCGACCACGGAAAAGAACCGGGTACGATCCTGTGTCTTACTAAAACCGGCCTGCAGATCGCCTGCGCAAAGGATGCTATTGAGATCCGGGTGCTGCAGGCAGAAGGCGGCAAGCGAATGGCTGCTCCCGACTACTTCCGGGGACATCCTTTGGAGATATAAGTATGGGCGCACGGGAAACAGCACTGGGTGTGCTAATCGCCTGCCGGAAGGAGGGCGGTTGGTCCAACGGCGTGCTAAAGGATTATATTAGCCGGGATCGGCTGGACCGTCGGGAAGCTGCACTGGCAACACGGCTGTGCTACGGTGTTCTGCAGAACCGGCTGAAGCTGGATCATTATTTGCAGCAGCTTTTAACCGGTAAGCTGAAAAACCTCCACCCGGCGGTGCGGGATATTCTCCATATGGGGTTGTATCAGCTCTATGAAATGGACAAGATCCCGGAGTCTGCTGCGGTGAATGAATCGGTAATGCTGGCAAAACAGTATTGCCGCAAGCAGAGTAATGCCTCGGGCTTAGTCAATGGCGTCCTGCGCAATGCAGTGCGCACCATGGGACAGCTAAAGCAGCCGGAAAGCCTTTGTGTACAGTACTCTCACCCAGAAAAACTTTTGCGCTTACTGCGCAGTTATGTGGGGGAAGAACGGCTGGAAGCTATGCTGGCTGACAACAATGCAATTCCCCCTATGGTAGTACAGGTAAACACCCTGCGCACCACGCCGGAAGCACTGCTGGAAGAACTGGGGCGGGAGGGCGTAACCGCCAAGTCCCATAGCTGGATGCCGGATTGCCTTGTATTGTCCGGTACAGGAAGCATTGAACAGCTTGCCTCTTTTCAGGCAGGAAGGTTTTATGTACAGGACGCGGCAGCAAAGCTGAGCGTTTTATGCGCCCAGCTCCCCAAGGGGGAACATATTCGATTGCTGGATTGCTGCGCAGCCCCCGGCGGAAAAACCTTTGCTGCTGCTATTGCTATGGAAGGGAAGGGAGAAATCACTTCCTGCGATATCCATGACCATAAAACAAGGCTCATTAAAAATGGCGCACAGCGCTTAGGTCTTGAGAATATTTCTGTATTCTGCCAGGACGCATCTGTTCCCGTTTCTCAGTGGGTGGATGCCATGGATGCAGTGATTGCCGATGTGCCTTGCTCCGGCTACGGCATTATCCGCAAAAAACCGGATATCCGCTATAAAGACCCGGATTCCATGCAGGAGCTGCCTGGACTGCAGCTTGCAATTTTAAAAAATCAAGCAAACTATGTAAAACCTGGCGGAGTCCTGATTTACTCCACCTGCACCTTAGTGCGGAAGGAAAATGAGGGCGTTGTAGAAAAATTCCTGAAAGAGCGACCGGATTTTACCTTAGAGCCCCTGCCGTTGCCTGCATCGCTGCCGAAAAACGAAAGCGGCATGCTGGCACTGGTACCGGGAGAATATGACACAGATGGCTTCTTTATCTGCCGCCTGCGGAGAAAGTAATATGAATCATATCAAATCCATGACCATCCCCGAGTTGGGAGCAGTCCTGAAGGAACTGGGACAACCGGCATTCCGTGCAAAGCAGGTGTATATCTGGCTGCATAAGGGCGTGCGCAGCTACGAGGAAATGACCAATCTACCCAAACAGTTGCGGCAAAGCCTTGCCCAGCGCTATCCCATCGGCGCACCGGAAGTGGTGCGTAAGCAGGAGAGCAAACTGGACGGTACGATCAAGTATTTGTGGCGCCTTTCCGACGGCAACTGCGTGGAAACAGTTTTGATGCGTTATCACTACGGCAACACCGTTTGCATTTCCACAGAAGTTGGTTGCCGCATGGGCTGTGCCTTCTGTGCATCTACCTTAGGGGGGTTGGTGCGTAAGCTGGAGCCCTACGAAATGTTGGATCAGGTCCTGTTTACCCAAGTGGATTCCGGTCTTCCTATTGGACATATCGTGCTGATGGGCATTGGAGAACCGCTGGATAATCTTGAAAATGTTCTTCGTTTTTTAGAGCTGGTGAACAGCCCTGAGGGCATGAATATCTCCATGCGCCATATAAGCCTTTCGACCTGTGGCATTGTACCAAAGATCGATGAGCTGGCAGAAAAGAAGCTGCAGTTGACCCTTTCTGTCTCCCTGCATGCGCCCAGCGATGAGATCCGCAATACCATTATGCCGGTGAATAAGGCATATCCTACCAAGGAATTGCTGGATGCCTGCCGGCGTTATTATGACAAGACAAATCGCCGCATATCCTTTGAATATGCAATGATTCATGGCGTTAACGACACGGAAGAAGCAGCCAAACTGCTGATCCGCCGATTAAAGGGTCTGCCTGCTCACATGAACCTGATTCCCTTGAACCATGTGGAGGAGAGCCCTTTAAAGCCCAGCACAAAACAGGCTGTGGCAAAATTCCAGAAGCTGCTGGAGGAGGCGGGAATTCCCGCAACCGTCCGCCGCACCTTAGGTGGCGATATTGATGCCTCCTGCGGTCAGCTTCGCAGAAACTATACAAAACAGCAGGCTGAATAAGCCTTATTCGTAACGAGAGGAGTGAAGTTCTATGCAATTTTGGGCATTAACGGACCCGGGCTGTATCCGCCCCCAAAACCAAGATACTTATCAGCTGGAACAACTGGATAAGAACACACTTCTGTGTACTGTTTGTGATGGTATGGGTGGCGCGCGGTCCGGCAATGTGGCAAGTTCCCTGGCGGTGGATGTGTTCACGCAGGAGGTCAAGCGTTCCTGGAAGCCGGATATGGATCAGGAAGAAATCGACCAAATGCTGCAAAGTGCGGTGAAGCTGGCAAACTTCACGGTCTACGATCAGGCACAGCAGTTTGAGGAATTTGCAGGCATGGGAACCACCCTGGTGTCCCTGTTTATCCGTGGTAAAAAGGTAACCATTGTCAATGTGGGCGACAGCCGCGCCTACCATATAAATAAGAATGGTATTGTGCAGGTTACAGAAGATCACTCCCTGGTGCAAATGATGATCAGAAAGGGTGAGCTGAGTCCGGAAAAGGCCAAGTCCTACCCCGGTAAGAACCTGATCACCCGAGCCATTGGCACAGAGGCGGTTGTCATGTGCGATATTTTCCACGGAAAGACAGAAAAGGGCGATTGCCTGCTTTTGTGCAGCGACGGTCTTTCTAATATAATTGATGAACAGGAAATGCTGTTTGAGGTGGCATACGGCGAGGAAAAGCACCAGTGCTGTGAGCGCTTGCTGGATATTGCAAAAAAGCGTGGCGCACCGGATAATGTAACCAGCATTCTGGTTCAGATCTGACTCTTTGAGAAAGGAGCATTGAAATGGATAAATACATAGGCAGACTGCTGGATAACCGGTATGAGATCTTAGAGGTCATCGGTAGCGGTGGCATGGCTGTTGTTTATAAAGCCCGCTGTCATCGGTTGAACCGATTGGTAGCAATTAAGATTTTAAAGGAAGACAATTTGGAGGATGAGGATTTCCGCCGCCGTTTCCATGCGGAAAGTCAGGCGGTTGCCATGCTCAGCCACCCTAATATTGTGTCCGTGTTCGACGTTTCCAGCTCTATCATGGCGGACTATATCGTTATGGAGCTGATCGAGGGCATTTCCCTGAAGCAGTATATGGAGAAAAAGGGCACACTCAACTGGAAAGAGACCCTCCACTTTGCTATACAGATTGCTAAGGCGCTGGAGCATGCCCATAGCCGTGGCATCGTTCACCGGGATATTAAGCCCCACAATGTGATGGTGCTGAAAAACGGATCTGTAAAGGTTACAGACTTTGGCATCGCCCGTATGATGTCCAAGGGCAACACATTGACTAAGGAAGCGCTGGGCTCTGTGCATTATATTTCCCCGGAGCAGGCAAAGGGCGGCCGTGTAGATACCCGCTCTGATATCTACTCCTTGGGTGTTGTAATGTATGAGATGATGACCGGCAGACCCCCATATGACGGTGATTCTCCTGTGTCTGTGGCAATTAAGCACATTGACGGCGGTGCGATTATGCCCTCTGTGCTCAATCCCAATATCCCCGGCGGTCTGGAGCAGATCATTATGAAGGCTATGGCTCATGAGATCGATAAACGCTATGACAGCGCATCCCAAATGCTGGCAGATATGGATGAATTCCGTAAGGATCCCACCGTCCTGTTTGATTACAACGCACCTGAGCTGGACGCCGTTATCCGTGTTTCCCGCCCGCCTTTGGTAATGCAGCCAAAAACAACGGCGGAAAAGGTTGCAGATGCGGCAGAAGGACAAAGACGTCCCCCTACCGGTGGCACAGCCTACCGCAGCGGTGGCGAACGAGCGCCCCGGGGACGAACTCCCAACAACCGTAGCCGTCAGGAGCCGGAAAGCCGCAGCAGAGCGGCAACCATTGCCATCATTGCCTGTTCTCTGGCGGCAGTTATGGCGATCGTGATTTTCCTTGTAATTTTGCTGGGCGGCAACGGGAATAATACACCCACACTGCTGGAAGTGCCCCGGTTGATTGGCATGAACTTCGACGAATTGCCGGAATATGCAGATTTCGATATTATATCCGATACGGTCTATGACGAGGAATACCCGGAGGGAATGATTTTTGCACAAAAGCCCGACGCGGGAGATATGGTCGTTCCCGGCACTAAAATCGTGGTAACCGTGAGCTTGGGCGAAACGCAGAAACCCATCACCATGCGCGATTTAACAGGACTGCCCCAGATTCAGGCGGAGAAGATCCTGGCCGATTTGGGTTTGAACCTGAATATAAAAATTGAAGAAGAGCATAATGAAACGGTCAGCATTGGCAATGTAACCCGTACAAAGCCGGAGGCGAATGGGGAACTAAAGGCAGGTCAGGATGTGATCCTTTGGATCAGCCTGGGTGAGGAAATCAAAACCGGCGCTATGCCCAATGTGGTAGGTTCTACTCTGGACGTAGCGAAGAACACATTGGAAAAGCAGAATTTGAAGCTGAACATCAAAGTGGAAGAGATGTTTGATTCTGAGGTGGCAGAAGGCTTGGTTATCAAATCCGTTCCCGAGAAGGGTGAAGTGCTGAAAACCGGGCTGGAAGTGATCCTGTATGTAAGCAAAGGACCCCAGCTTGCTAAAATGCCCAATGTAGTGGGTATGAACATTGACACAGCTATTACAGTTTTGAAGGCATCCGGATTCCAAACGCCCGACATTCAGATGGTAGAGAGTAAAGAGCAGGTCAATATGGTTGTGAGTCAGTCTGCTGAAAAGAATACCGAGATCGACATCAACACCCAGATCGTTCTGGAAGTGTCTAAGGGTCAGGAAACAAAACCCACTACACCAACTGCCACAACCAAGAATGTGGAGATTGACTTAAGACGGATTGGCGATGAAGCTGACTATGACCTTGTGATTTATCGCGATGGCAATGAGATTTATAGCGCAAAAATAACGGCAGGTACTTTGTCTGTTGTTTTGGAGAATCAGACAGGCATGGGCGAAGTTACTTACGAAATCTGGGTCAACGGATATAAGGCTTTGGAACAGAAGGAGAACTTTTGATACCTATGGCAGATAAGCAAACAGGGCGTATATTGCGCTCCCTTAGTGGCTTTTACGAGGTGCAAACACCCCAGGGCCTCATCACCTGCCGGGGCAGAGGACACCTACGGAAAGGCGCCCAGATTCCCCTGACTGGCGATATGGTAGAGATTACCGTGGAGCAGGGAAAGGGTATGATCGAAAAGATCCTTCCCAGAAAGAATCGCTTTATTCGCCCTGCGGTTGCTAATGTGGATGCGTTGGTGGTCTTCGCAGCCAACGCCAATCCCGTTACCGAACCCTTTTTGATCGATCGGGTGGCAGCCATTGCCGGTGAGCAGGAAGTGCCGGTTTATATCTGTGTGAATAAACGGGATTTGGATCCGGCGATCGACCTGATCCGTATCTATACCAACGCAGGGTTTTCGGTAATTCCTGCCAGCGCCGAGACCGGCGAGGGCGTGGAAATTTTGCGGGAGCTGATAAAAGGAAAACTCACAGCCTTTACAGGCAACACGGGTGTGGGTAAGAGCAGTATGCTCAATCGCCTGTGCCCGGAACTGAATCTTGCCACCGGCGAAGTATCCGAAAAGCTTGGGCGTGGTAGACATACTACCCGCCATGTGGAGCTATACCGTTTGGATGAAGATACTTTTGTCGCAGATACACCGGGCTTTTCCTCCTTTGATACTGAACAAATGGATGTGATCCTGAAGGAAAATCTGCAATATGCCTTCCCGGATTTTCAACCCTATTTGGGAAAGTGCCAATTTCACGATTGCGCACACCGGGCAGAACCGGGATGCGCTGTGCGGGAAGGCGCGCAATCCGGAAACATAGAAAAAACCCGGTATGACAGCTATTTGCGCTTGTATGAAAAGGCTAGCCAAATCAAGCTGTGGGAACTGAAATAATATAAGACAGTGTCATTGCGAAGGCGGCTGTGCCGCCTGTGGCACTCTCCATCAAGTTAATTTCTTGATTTACAGTAGGGCGGGGGCTTGCTCCCGCCGCTACTTTTTAGGAAGGCGAGACTATGAAAAACAATAAGATCATCTGGATCACCCGAACCGCCGTTATGCTGGCCCTTTTAATGGTTCTGCAAGCCATCACAAAGCCGGCAGGACAGCTTGTAACCGGCAGCTGTGTCAATGCAGTGCTGGCAATTACGATGCTGTTTTGCGGTCTTAGCAGTGGCATTACAGTGGCACTTTTGAGCCCGGTTTTTGCCTATTTACTTGGCATCGCGCCTCAAATCCTTACCGTGCCTGCCATTATGGCTGGCAATGCTGTGTATGTGCTGGTGCTGCACATGATTGCTGGAAAGGCAAATGCTTTACCAAGAATGATAGCAGGCTGGCTTGTGGCAGCGGGTGCAAAGTTTGCAGTCATGTATACCTTGGTTGCGTGGCTGATCTGTGATGTATTGGCAGAAAAACTGTTGGAAAGCGGCATGCTGAAAGCACCTATGCTGACAGTGCTGTCTGCCAATTTCACTTGGCCCCAGCTCATCACAGCCCTGATCGGCGGTGCTGTGGCAATGGTGATCGTTCCGGCGCTGAAAAAAGGATTAAAAAGATAAAAAGGGTCTGTCTCAAAACGAATCATTATTCAGCAAAGTGCGTTTTGAAGGGACGTAGGGGACGGGTTTCCCGTCCCGTGGGAGGCGAAACGCCTCCCCTACATTTCATATTTGCATAAAAAGGAGCTGTCTCAATCGTTTTAAGACAGCTCCTTTTTGTTAAAAGCTTACAGGTGCAGTACCCGGTCCTTGATCTCCTGGGTGCGACCCTGATTCCAGAACTGAGAACCGATGTAGCCGCAGGTACGGCGGGCAACATTCATTTTGCTTTGATCGGTGTTGCCACATTGGGGGCAAACCCAGATGAGCTTGCCATCATCCTCCTGAATTTCGATCTCGCCGTCAAAGCCGCACTCTTGACAGTAGTCGCTCTTGGTGTTCAGCTCTGCGTACATGATGTTGTCATAAATGAACTTCATCACTTCCAAAACCGCATCAATGTTCTGCTGCATGTTGGGAACTTCTACATAGCTGATCGCACCGCCGGGGGAGAGCTGCTGGAAGTCTGCTTCGAACTTCAGCTTGGTGAAGGCATCGATTTCTTCGGTAACATGCACATGATAGGAGTTGGTGATGTAACTCTTGTCGGTAATGCCGGGAATCATGCCGAAACGGCTCTGCAGGCACTTGGCAAACTTATAGGTGGTGGACTCCAGGGGTGTGCCGTACAGAGAGAAGTGAATGTTATGCTTTGCCTTCCACTTGGCACAGGCGTCGTTCATGTGCTGCATCACCTGCAGGGCAAAGGGCTTTGCGTCTTCGTCGGTGTGGCTGCGACCGGTCATATACTTTACACACTCGTAAAGACCGGCATAGCCCAGTGAAATGGTAGAGTAGCCACCATAGAGCAGCTTGTCAATGGGTTCAGCCTTAGGAAGTCTTGCCAGCGCACCATATTGCCACAAAATGGGAGCAGCGTCGGAAAGGGTGCCCTTCAGCCGTTCATGGCGGCAGAGCAGCGCCTGATAGCAAAGCTCCAGTCGCTCGTCGAAGATCTGCCAGAACTTGTCCATATCCTTGCCGGAGGACAACGCCACATCTACCAGGTTAATGGTAACCACGCCCTGATTAAACCGACCGTAATATTTCGGCTTGCCGTTTTCATCTACATAAGGAGTCAGGAAAGAACGGCAGCCCATGCAGGTGTAGCAGTGGCCTTCGCCGTTGGAATCTACCTTCAGTTCCAGCATCTTCTTTTCGCTGATATAGTCCGGAACCATGCGTTTTGCAGTACATTGAGCGGCAAGGCGGGTCAGGTACCAGTAGGGGGACTCCTCGGTGATATTATCCTCTTCCAAAACATAGATCAGTTTGGGGAAGGCGGGGGTGATCCATACGCCCTTTTCGTTCTTAACACCCTGATAGCGCTGACGGAGCATTTCTTCAATAATCAGAGCCAGGTCTTTCTTTTCTTGCTCGTTTCTTGCCTCGTTCAGATACATAAACACCGTAATAAAGGGTGCTTGTCCGTTGGTGGTCATAAGGGTAACCACCTGATACTGAATGGTCTGTACTCCGCGGCTGATCTCGTCTCTGAGCCGTTCTTCCACTACCTTGGAAATGGCCTCCTCCGAGGGCTCGATGCCTAAGATATTCATATCCGCAACAACATTTTTGCGGATCCGTTCCCGGCTGATCTGCACAAAGGGTGCCAGATGGGTCAAGCTGATGGACTGACCGCCGTACTGGTTGGAGGCCACCTGTGCAATGATCTGGGTGGCAATGTTACAGGCGGTAGAGAAGGAATGGGGCTTTTCGATCAAAGTGCCGGAAATGACTGTGCCATTTTGGAGCATGTCTTCCAAATTCACCAGATCGCAGTTATGCATGTGCTGGGCGTAATAGTCAGAGTCGTGGAAATGGATAATGCCGGCGTTGTGGGCATCCACGATCTCCTTCGGCAGCAGAATCCGGTTTGTAATATCCTTGCTGACCTCGCCTGCCATGTAGTCCCGCTGTACGGCATTGATGGTGGGGTTCTTGTTGGCATTCTCCTGCTTGACCTCCTCGTTGTTGCACTCGATCAGGCTGAGAATGCGATCGTCCGTTGTATTGGATTGACGAAGCAGGCTTCTTGTGTAGCGATAGGTGATGTAAAGCTTGGCAACCTCGAAAGCACCGTGGGCCATGATGGCCTTTTCCACCAGATCCTGAATCTCTTCCACAGAGGGACTGCGACCCATTTCCTCGCAGCTAATGCGGACAGACTCCGTAATGCGTTGGATCTGCAGGGGTGTCATGCGAACGCTTTCCTCTGCAGCGTTGTTTGCCTTGGTGATGGCAGTTTCGATTTTGGCTATGTCAAAGTTTTCTTCTGCGCCATTTCTTTTGATGATCTTCATTATATAAACCTCCTTGGAGAAAAAGTGCTGTGCAAAGCCTATTATACTACATATTGTGTTTTTTGCAAGAGGAAAACACAAAATAACGGGAATTTTTTGCAAAAATCCTGACGGAAAATAAAGGAATCCCTGTTTGCAAAGCAAGTGCAAACAGGGATTGACTTAGATGGAATATGCTTCCTTATTTTTCACAAGGTAGATAGGATAAGGCAGGCGATTGTTACTTTGTAGTTGCGTCAGCTCGGAAAGACTCCAGGGGGCGTTGTAGTGATGAAAGAAAAACTGCTTTGTTTGACATTTTTCCATGTGGGGCAAAATAGCATCCACATGAAAATGCTCAAATTCGCAAATAATGGCATCGCTGGGTTCTTCCTCTGCAATCTTGGGGAAATCGTAGGGATCGTCCCGATGGAGATCGCCGGTGAAGATCACCCGCCTGCCTTCGCCCTCTACCATGAGCGCATAAGCCGGATGCACGCCGTTAATGTGGTCGGTGGGGATTGCAGTTACTGTGATGTTCTCATCCTGATAAATTACACCTGCCTGATATAAGGACAGCTGCAGATTATCGGCATTGAAGGAATCCTTCATAGAAAGCATCAATTCCCGAAAGCCGATCATGCAGCATTCCTCCGGCAGGAATACCGGCACACCTTTTTTTGCCCAGCCGCTGTGGATTGCGTGGGCCAGGGTGGCAAAACCGCTGGTGTGGTCGCCGTGGCAGTGGGACAGGAAGACTGCACCTAAGGCATTCAGAGAAATTTTCTTTTCGTGCATCAGCTCAAAGACCGGTGCGCCTGCGTCGATCAGATAGTAGCGATCATTTACCTCCACTAGAGTGGCGATGCCGGGAATACCGTAACCAGCACCTAAAATATGTAGCTGCAATGCGTGTTCTCCTAACTATTTCTTTATAGTGTCAAATTGGGGAACTGGTTCCCAGGTGCCGGAAGCGGAAGAGCGGTAGATCGTCAGAATCAAATCCACAGCCCGGCGGGCATCCCGGGCAGGTGCGATCAGGGGTGTGCCCAAGAGAATGCTGTCAATAAAATTGGAAACGATATCAAAATGGGCTTGCATATCAATATCCTCGGGGTTTGCACCATAGTTTTCAACCTTGTCCGTCAGGCATACCTCTTGGGTTTTCAGCTCGTCATCAGAAAGACTTTCATAAACCATCGTTTTGCCGTCTGCGTAAATTAGCGTGCCTTTTTCAAACTCAATACGGATCCGTTCACACTCAGAGTTGGTTTCTGGGAAATGGGAGAGGGTGGTACCCATCAAAGTGCCGTGGGCGCCGCTGTTAAATTCCAGCAATGCACAGGCGGCATCCTCTACTTCGATTTTCCGTGCCATGGTATCGCACACAGCACAAACCTTGTTTACGCTGCCTGCCAAATAGAGCATAGCATCAATACCGTGGCTGCCCTGGTTCATGAGACACCCACCGCCGTCGCCGGCCTTTGTTCCCTTCCAGGTGGAGGAGTTGTAATAAGAGTGGCTGCGGTAGCCGCGATACTGGAATTCTACCATGAGCATTCTGCCAAGCTTGCCTGAATCGATCAGCGCTTTTGCTTTCTGCAGATCTTTGCGGGTGCGGTTGGGGAATACACAGCCCAGTAAAACACCATTTCTTTCTGCCGCTTCGATCATGGCGGACATTTTATCAGTGGTTACATCCAGAGGCTTTTCGCACAGCACATGCACGCCTGCGTTTGCAAAGGCGATGGTGCTTTCTGCGTGGCAGGAGCTGGGTGTGCATACAATGGCCATATCAATATCGTCCCGCTCCACCACTTCCTGATAATCCTTTGTAACAAAGGGAATGTTGTACTTTTTGGCAAAGGCGTCAGCGGCTTCTTTGTTGCTGCCGTAAACCACAGCCACGATCTGGGCTCTGGGGTCTTGGGCAATGGCTTCTGCATGGCTTTCGCCGATCATGCCGCAACCGATCAAGGCCACTTGTAAAATTCCGTTTTTCACACCGGTTCCTCCTTTGTGATTATTTTCTTTATACTATCATATATGTTCTGCCGTTGCAACATGAAAACACAGTTCCTGATAGAAACCGACGGCTTTTGTGATACCCAAATCTGCCGCCTCCTGCAGAAGTTCTTCTAAATTGCCAAATGTTCTTTGCAGGGTAAATTCTACGGCGTTATCCAGCGTTTCAATTTTATAGCTGCAATGTAATTTTTCGTCGTAGTGGGGCAGGGGAAGACCGTCTATATAAGGTATTGCTTCAAAGCGGCTACCTTTTTCGTGGACAGTAATGCAAAGGGCATCCATGGCAACCTCCAGCCATACCTCCCGATTCTGCCAAGGCGAGATGTGGCTTGCAAGGGTACAATTTAAGGGTACAGCAGGCAAAAAAACAGGGCAATCTCTGTTTTTGGCATAATGGTGGCTGACCCCCACAGGGAAGGGAAAGGTTTCTAAAATTGCCTGTACGATCTGCAGTGTTTCCGGGTTTTCCGGTCGTTGCAAATCCAGTAGCAGACCGGAAGGCTGATAGTTTTTTGCCCATTGGGAAAGCTGATGGGCAATCAGATCCGGATCGTGGGATTGTACCGGCGTTTGATCGTTTAGTATAAGCATGGCATCCCGGGGGAAAACCTTTGGGAAATTAGACAACCCCTTGTCGTAAGGGGAAAAATGACAGGCCATATAGGCGCATTGGGAGGGGAGCTGTGGATTGGCGGATATTTCCGCGCCGGTCATGGCAAGATATAAGGGCAAAATCATGGACAAATCCCGCCTTTCATGTTATAATTCTTCTAAACCTTATGAAAGCGAGAAATGGAATATGAATTTCCTCTTTCTGCCCTGGGTGATCACAGATCGCCTGACAGATTTAACA